>NZ_CAJMEH010000003.1 GCF_905212365.1 uncultured Phascolarctobacterium sp. | reverse complement strand
TTGGCTGGTATTTTGCTTTTGTTTCTGCGTCTTGCTACTGAAATGTTATTCTTCTCGCCCAGCTTTATTGGAAACTGTTTATAATAGGCATATCGAGCGCCAATGTAGTACAGTACGGAATTCCGTCATATTCAAGGCACAAATCCAATAAAGCAAAAAACTCGATGACCGCTTCCTTTTTTAGTAGAGAAGTTCGTCATCGAGTTTTAGTTTTTATTTTATTATTTATCAGGCTGCTTTATTAAGCTGCATCACTTTTTCAACGAACATAAAATTATATCAGTTTTTCCAACTGTTTAATAAAAACAGGTAAATCGCAAAGAACGACATCAGCAATGATATTCCAGTTCGTTCCATCATAATCATGTACCAAACGATGCCGAAGTCCTGCTATCATGCCCCACACAATGTCATTATGCTTCGCTTTATATTCACTGGACAAATTATAAACATGTTCGCCAATATTATATAAGGGAGTTGTAACCAACCATTGCAGAGCTATATCTGTCAATAAAGCTTCCTTTGTTATTTCATGAGCAGCAATATACTCATTTAATTTTACTGCTAAGTCATATATTTTTTGAATACGCTGCTTATCTGAATATTTCATGCTACCAGCAGTCTCTCTTTCATAATCGTATTATAAAACTCACTACCCTTGTTTATCTCATTGATTTCAAAAACATCAACATCTTTTTGTAAAGCTTCACGTAATTCTTCAGCAAAGGCAAAAATCATTGTAAGCTTAAAATTTTCTCCGCCAAATACTAAAAAGTCCAAATCGCTGCTCACAGAAGCCTCTCCTCTGGCATAGGAGCCAAATAAATAGATTCTTTGAACTCCGTATTTTGTAGCAATCGGCTTGACCACAGCTATAATATTTTCTATGGTAAATACTTTGTCGCTCATCGTTATGACTCCTTTTCTATGCATCAGTACATGATGTCTTATATACATTATATCAGTACTACACTTTAAGTACAAGGAACAATCGCTAAGCGATTGTTTGAAAAGCTGCCAGAAAAAAGAACGGAAAAAGAAACCCAGTAAAGAAAAAGGCAAGAAAAAAAGACTTTCACTTTACTAATGGCTGTTTTGGGCAATTTATTTAACCCGACCAGCAAAAAAACTTATAAAAAATTTTTTCCGGCGCAGGTTAAATAAAACGGCTTTTTTTGCCATTATATAAGTGAGAGGGTTAAACCTGCGCCCCGCTCTCTCGCTTTCAAGCGCACACCGGTTAAACGCCTGCAAGCATCATGGATGCAGCGCCAATATCGACGCCCTGATCCGCGTAATTGCCGCCGCTAAATAAAGTCAAACGCTCCGGTACTGTCTGCGCAGTTACCGGAGCGTTAATTTTTTGTTTATTATAATAATGAAACTATTTTTTAGAAGAGCAGCAGCACCATGCCTGCAACCAACGCAGCCACAATACCCAGCGCATTGCGTTTGCAAACCTCCATGGGGTCTACGCCGGCAATACCTGCGCAGATGATGGTTGCGCCTGCGATAGGAGAAATAGTACGGCCCAGAGTGCCGCCCAAAGCAGCGATAGAGCCCATATTCATAGTAGAAATGCCAAACTCTACAGCGTGCGGCGTTACGGCTTCGTTAAAAGCTACGGTAGCGGCGTCGCCGGAACCGGAAATCAGCGCCAGCAGGAAGGGGCCGAAAGTTGCGGCAATCTTTACGATGCCGGTGGAATTCAGCATCCATGCAATCAAAGCCTTGATAAGGCCCAAAGCGTTCAGACCGGCTACAAATACGCCTACGGAAATAATAATACCGATAATGTTGGCGTAAGCGTCGCCCATACCATTGAAGAAACTTTTCGTCAGCTCCACGGGATTCTTACGGGTAACTGCCAAGGACAGAATAGCGCCGATAACCATTGCATGGGGCACGCCCATTTTCAATACCGGCACGGTATTGGTGCTGCCCAGCAGCAGAATGATAACGGGCATCAAGGGCATCAAAGCATACAGAGGATTGATGGCAAAGCCTTCATCGTCAATCACAGCGCCTTCAGCCGGAACATAGCCTTTATTTTCCTTCAAAACAACGGCGATGACCGTCAGCACAGCGGCGGCAATAAGTACGCCAACTACGGTAGCCAGCATATGATTGCCGATAACGTCGGTAATCTGCACACCCGCCAGTTTGGCGATAACGCCGTTATGCACTAGGCCGGGGTTCAGCATACTGCCGTAAGTCCCGGACTTAACGGCGGCGGCAGCCATAGCCGGGTGAATACCGGCAGCCATCATAATAGGAATGAAGATAACGCCAACGGCAGCGCTGCAGCCTGCGGCGCTGGGAATAGCGATATTAACCACAAAGGTAGCCAGCGTAGCGCCGGGAATCAGCAAAAAACCAAGCTTTTTCAGCACCTTGCCGATAGCTACAACCAAATGCTTGTCGCAACCCGTGTACTTCATGCACCAGGCAAAGCCCATGCAGGAGCAAACGGAAGTAATCAGACCGGCGTTCGTCATGCTTTTAGCAAAAGCGTCCAGGGAAGCCATGGGTTTACCGGCAATAATACACATTAAAATGCCTGCCGCAATTAAAACCATGCGGGATTCATGGCGTTTCAGCAGCAGCCAGATAACGCCTAAAACAACAAGCGCACCAATAATCAAAAACATAAATACCCCTCCATTAAAATAAAGAATTCTATGATTACTAATTATAAAATAAATACCGGCAGAAGTGTAGCTCTGCCGGCAGTGTATACATAATACTTTTATCAGCGGCCGTTCACTGATGCCATAAACCGTAATAATGAATGATGTAATTGCTTAAAGCGTCCTCATATTCGCTGTCCGGCACCGGCTTATCCATCTGGTCTACGAAATGGCGCTCGCTGGACCAGTAAAAGGCCTTGCCGCCGAAATAGCCCAATGCGTAAGGCAATTCAGCAGGCTGCAGCAAGTTGCGGCCCATAAATTTTTCCGGCACGGGAATTCCCAAAAGATACAGCAGCGTCGGCGCCAAATCAATTTGCGAAGCATATTCGCTGTTGCGCAAAGCGTCCAGCGGCTTAAGATTTTTACTTATAAAAATCAAAGGAATAGGCGCAATGCTCTGCTTATCGTCGGCCTTCGTCACCAGCTTGGTGTACTCGCCGCCGCTGTGCGGATTGTGGTCGCTGGTAATGATGAACAGCGTCCTGTTGTCCATCAGCCCGCGTTTTTCCGCCTCGCGGAAGAAATGCTCCAGCGTTTTATCCACCCAATAAACGCCGCGTACAGTTACGAAAGGATTGTCGCGCACGCCCTCGGGCATTTCGCTCCAGCTGTAGCCCGTATAGGGATAGGGCTGGTGCATATCCAGTGTTTTCGTTACCATAAGCAGGCGCTCGTTTTTCCGCCGCTCCAGCATACGCAGGGTTTCCTCGTACATTACGTCGTTATGATAGCCCCAGCCGCTGGCCCCAGTATAGCCCTGCTTTTCCAAATATTCCTTGGCGTAATATTCCTGCATGCCGAACTGCTCCGGATATTCCCGCAGCTCGTTGGCATAATACTGGCTGGAAGCATTCATGAAAATGCCGCGCATCCCATGTGCCTGCACGCAGCGAAACAGGGACGGCGTATCCTTGCCCGGCACGTCCTTATCCATAATCAAATGGGAACGAAAGGTAGCGTTCAGGCCCTGGGTCGTCGGCACCGCCGAAGAATAATATTTGTTAAGATGAGGATAGCGGATAATCAAGCTGTTTAAAAAGGGCGTAGCCTTTTCGGGAATATTACCGTTGTAATAATTGATATAATCGCGGTGCATGGATTCCAAAATCAGCAGCACCACCCTGTCGTACTGTGCCGGAATCTGCGGCACCTGCGCTTTGGGCACGGGAATGCCCAGCTGTGCCAGCAGAGCCTTATCCTTATCCGTCAGCTCGCGCATTTCCACGTGCTGAGCTCCCGCGATTTTATCCGTATCAAAAAGCGCCTTGCCGATAAAATTGACGTTGATGGGCACCGACAGCATATTGCGGTAGCTCATGCGCGTTTTTTCGTTTTCTATTTCCACATACATGCCGATAACCGTTTCCACGCCGTACATACCTACTGCGCCCAGCAGGCGGTCGGTTAGATTGAGCACGATGGAAAACATAGCCACGCACAGCAGCGACCAAGCGAAATTAGGCTTGCGCCTGCCCGGCGGCGACACGCGGAACAATAAAAGTATCAGCGCCACCGCGCCGATAATAGCGGCAATCAGCGTATTGCTCATGGTTGCCAGCACGCCCTGAGCCGCATAAATATTGAGATTTTGAAAGAGCACGCTTTCCACGTGCATAGAGGTCTGCCAAAAGTAAAAAGCGTCGAAAACAATCGCCAGAGCCGAAAACAAATACACGGCGAAGTAAATTATTTTCATAAGCAGATTGGGCCATTTATGGTAGCACATAGCCGTTACCAGCAGCACCAGCACGTTATTATTCAACCCGGCCAAAATGCTCAGCGTCGTCTGCAGCCCCTTGTCCAGGCTGAGCTGGCGCACCATAAAGAACGCCGCGCCCAAATACAAAAGCCCCACGACAATTACGGGGAAATAACGCCTGATACGGTCGGGCAAGCGGCCGCGGCGGTAGTACAGCAGCCACACGATAGCCGCCAGCAGGCTGTCCCGCAGCAGATGGTCAAAAATCTGAAAATAAAATTCATTATAGGGGAACGGGTCGGCTCCCGTAAAATTACCGTAAGCCAAGTAACCCTCGACAGCGCCTGCCGCCGCCAAAAACAGCAGCACCGCGCCCTTAACTCCCAAGCTTCCCATTTCCTTCACCTTACAGTCCGGTCAGGCCAAAAATTTAATCGGCGCATCCTCCATCACAATGCTCAGCGGCGCGCAGGTCACAGCGTCGCCGTCCAGCTCCGCCGCAAAATTTTCCGCGTTGCAGCGAATTTCCAGCTTGCGCGCTTTGCGGATAATAATATCACTGTCCAAATTCAGCGCTTCCATAGCGATGCACGCGGCATAACGAATAAAATCGCCGCGCGTGCAGCCCGTGAATAAAGCCACGTGCAGCATGGGCGAAGAAAGCGACGCCCCAGTAAACAAATTATAACGGCCGGCATAATAACGGCTCTTGCCGACTATAACCGACGAAGCCTCGTGCCATTCCGCTTCGTCGTCAAATCGCACCTCAAAGCGGTAGCGCCAGTTATTGAAAAGCAGCTCCTTGCGCATCAGCTCCGTGCCCTGCCATACATAGGCCAGCTTATTCAGCAGCTTCTTTTCCTTTTCGGAAACGCTGTCCACCACCAGGGAATCGAAGCCTATGCCCGTAACCGTCAAAAAAATGTGCCCGTTAGCTCGGCCCAAATAAACAGGCACCTCAATGCCTTTAGCTACGCGCTTTAGCCATTTGCCGGGGTCGCCGCTGACCAGCAGCTCCTTCGCCACCAAATTCACCGTACCTGCCGGGAACACGCTGATATAGGGCGCATAACGACGGTTGGCCAGCTGCTCGATTAACGCGCGGATAGTGCCGTCGCCCCCCGCAATAATTACCCAATCGGCCTGCTCATCGACAATTTTCTGCGCAATTTCCGGCAGCTGGTCGAAATACTTAATCTCGCACATTTCTACATTTTTAAAGCCCACCAGCTCCTTGAGCAGCTTAAAGACCTCGTTCACCTTAGCCATCATACTGGCAAAAAGCTGCTTGCCGGAATTGCGGTTATAAACCAGCACGACCTTTTTAAATTTTGTAACGTCAGTATAAGTTAGCGACATGTTCAGCTCCTAAAAATCCACTTTTTACGCGAAAGGTAGTTCCACACAACTACGATACAGCTGGTGAGCACCTTGGAAAGCATGGGCTCCCACCCCAGCCAGCTAACGAAAATATACATCAGCAGCAAATTAAAGCCTAAGCCCATAACGCTTACGAGAAAGACCAGGCTTAATTCCTTGCCGCGGTTATAGCGGCTGCCGCTGTCAAAAACCAATACGTTTCCCAAAAAATAATGGTACAGAGTGGATAAGCAAAACGCCATAGCCGTGGAGGTCATGGTCAGCGCCGTCAGGCTCATGCCCAGCCCGTTCAGCAGATAATGCAGCAGCAGATAAAATAGCGCCCACTCTACCAAAGCCGCCGTGCCGCCCACAAAAAGATACAGCGCCAGCTTAATAAATTCGCTGTCCGTATAATCAATACCAAACAAAACTTTTCTGCGCATAGAAAAACTCCACCTAAAGCATGATGATTTATTATAGCACACTTTACATGGAGTTTACAAAGGAAATAATGTGACGGAATTACCAATGATACTTTTCCCCGCGGCTGATTTTAAAGGCCCGGTAAATCTGCTCCAGCAAAAGCAGACGTATCATTTGATGTGTGAAGGTCATTTTGGAAAAGCTCAGCGACATATCTGCGCGCCGCCGCAAAGCGTCCGTATATCCGAAGGCCCCGCCGATGACAAAGGTCAGATGGCTGTGCCCAGCCAGCGCCAGACTATCCATCTTTGCCGCCAGCTCCGGCGAGGAAAGCGGCTTACCAACTACGTCCAGCAAAATCACATAGGAATTTTGCGGAACGACGGCCAGCAAGCGCTGCGTTTCTCGCTCCAGCACCTGCTGCTTTTCCGCAGGCGCCGGGTTCTCGGGCATACGCTCCTCGCTGATAGCAATCGTTTCCAGCTTACAGAAAGGCGTCAGCCTTTTAGTAAACTCCACGATACCGGCTGTAAGATATTTTTCTTTAATCTTCCCCACGCAGGCAACGGTTATCTTCAATTAGCGTACTCCTCCGGCACTTCCTCCAATACCACTGTCTTAGTCTGGGTATCGCCGTTACGCATAATCAAAACATCCACGCTCTGGCCTACCTTGCATTCGGACAGCTTACTGCGCAGCTCTAAAGCCGTGGACACCTTGCTGCCGTTAAAGTTCAAAATAATATCCCCAGCGCGGATATCGGCCTTAGCCGCAGGGCTGTTAGGCACAACCTTAACCAGGAAGATACCGCCGTGCAGGTCGATTTCAAAGCCGTAGCGGGCGGCAATATCCTTATCCATCAAAGAAGCGCCCAGATACGGTCTGGCAACACGGCCGCGGTCTGCCAGTTCCTGCAAAATCGGCTTGGCCGTGTTTACCGGAATGGCAAAACCAATGCCTTCTACGCCGCTGACGGCAATCTTAGCGCTGTTGATGCCTACTACCTCGCCGTCGGCATTGACCAACGCGCCGCCGCTGTTGCCGGGGTTAATAGCCGCGTCCGTCTGAATCAGATTAAATTTACGCTCGCCGATTTCAATGCTGCGGTTCAAAGCGCTGATAACGCCCGCGGTAACGCTGCCGCGAAACTCCAAGCCCAGCGGATTGCCGATAGCGATAGCAGGCTCGCCTACCTGCAAGGTATCGCTGTCGCCAAATTCAGCGACGGTCAGATTATCGGCGTTAATCTTAACTACGGCTAAATCGGTCACAGCGTCAGCGCCCAAAACCTTGCCCTTAACGGTACGGCCGTCGGACAGGCTGACGATAATTTCCGAAGCGCCCTCCACCACATGATTATTAGTGGCAATATAACCGGCCTTATCGTAAATAACGCCGCTGCCTGTGCCGCGCTCCGTCAGCTTCACTCTGTTGAAGAAATCGCGCACATAGGCCTTATTGGTGATGCCCACAACCGCCGGACCTACCTTTTTAGCCGCCGTTACTATCGGCGTATTGCGGGCGGCGCTCAGCTGCTGCTCCTGTTTAGTCTGCGGCTTGCTGTCAGCTGCGGAGGTTTTATTATCGCCGCAGCCAGCCACCAAAACGGCTGCGCCCAACAGACCGCAAACTAAAATATTGGCGGTCTTTTTCCATAAACTCTTTTGCATATTATTCACTCCTTAAATCATATTCTCGTATATTTCAGCGAGCTTAAAAGATGCATAGCTGCTGCAGGGGAAAGTCCGACACAATGCTATTCTGCGCCGCTACGAAAAGCTGCGTTTCCGGCAGCCGCTTTTTGCTGTCCAAAGCATTCTGCACCGTGGATAGCGCTAACTGCGGACGGTTATTCTGTTCGCTTAAATGCGCCAGGATTACATGCCTGGGCAGCCGCGGCAAATGCAAAAGCAGCTGCGCCGCCGTCACATTGGCCAAATGCCCCCGCATACCTAAAATGCGCTGTTTCAAATCATAGGGATAGCTGCCGGTTTTGAGCATCTCCACATCGTGATTAGCCTCCAAAACCAGCACGTCGCTGCCGCAGACCGCCTCGCGTACTACCGGCGTAATATAGCCGGTATCGGTAACATAGGTGCATTTACAGCCACCGCTGCGCCAGGTGAAGCTGTAGCCCTGAGGCTCCGCAGCATCGTGAGGAATAGCAAAACAGTCCACCCGCACATCGCCGCACAGCATGCTGGCCCCCGTCAGACGGCAGTTATCGCGCGCCAGGGCCGGATATTTCTGCCAAAGGGCGCGCCAGGTGCCTTCGCTGGCATAAAGCGGCACCCGATATTTTTTAGCGAAGGTCGCCAAGCCCTTGACATGGTCGATATGCTCATGAGTTAAAAAGACCCCGTCCAGCTGCTCAGGTCCGGCCCCCGCTTCCCGCATACGCTTAACCAGCTCGCGGCAGCTGACGCCTACGTCCACTAAAAAGCGCTGGCTGTCCGTACTGATGAGAGCGGCGTTCCCCTTGCTGCCGCTGGCCAGCATTACTACTTGAAAATCCTTAGACAATCCGGTGCACTCCTATCGCTATAACGCCTATATTATAACAAAATTTCATAAAATTATTGTGGCGTTTTGGTAAAAATCATGCTACGAAAAGAAAAAGTGTACTGAAAGCCACGCGCAGTCAGTACACTTGCACAAAATATATTCATCAATGCACCCTGCGGCATTCCGGGCACAGGCCGTAGAAGAAAAATTGCCGCGTATTTATTGCATAACCGCTGCTTGCTTTTACCAGCCGCGTCAAATTATCCGCTGCCGCGCCGTCGGGCATAGCGTCCTCCACTCTGCCGCACTGCAGGCAATGCAAATGGCAATGCTCCGTAATATTAGCGTCGTAACGGTAGCTGTCCTCGCCAATATTCAGCACTTTGATAACATTGATAGTATGCAAAATTTCAATCGACTTATATACTGTGGCAAAGCTCATGGCCGGAAATTTAGGCTGTAATTTTTTATACAGCATTTCGGCATTGGGGTGCCAAATTTCGTCCGCCAGCGCCTCGTACACAGCCAAGCGCTGCGGAGTCACCTTATAGCCGTGCTCGCGCAGCATATTCGTCAATTCCTGACTAGTAAGCATTTTACATCACTCCATTGCTAAAAGCAGGGGATATAAAGGCTGTCCCCCGTAAAATGTTTCCACTTCCCAGTCCTCATTCATATTCTGAAGCTTATCCGCTAATTGCCCTGCTTCCGCTTCGCTTAAATCTGCACCGTAATACATGCTGATAAGCTCATAATCCCCCTCGCGCAGCATTTGCTCCAGCACCGCTTCAATGCTGGCGCCTGTGCAGACAAGCTTATCGTTTAAAATGCCAAGGTATTCGCCCTCATGCACCTCAAGCCCGTTAACCACGCTGTTGCGCACGGCTACGGTCACGCTGCCGCTGGCGGCCTCCTTAGTCTCCTTAGTCATAATGACTGTGTTTTCATCCAAGCTGCGGGTAGAGTCAAAATGCAGCAGCGCCGCCAGGCCCTGCGCCACATTAGTGCTGGGCACAAAGGAAACCTTGGACGCTCCCATGAGCTTGCGTACCTGCTCGGCAGCCAAAATAATATTTTTATTGTTCGGCAGAATAATATACTGCTCGCAAACGCCGTTTTCAATAGCCTGTACAAAATCTTCCACCGGCGGGTTCATGCTCTGGCCGCCGCTGATGATTTCAGCCGCGCCCATTTCATGCATAATCTTCGCCAATCCTTCGCCGGGCGCTACGGTCAGCACGCCTACGCCATGCTTAACCGGCTTAATATCCTCCGCAGTAAACAAGCGGTTTTCATGCTGGTCGCGCATATTTTCTATTTTAATATCGTGCAGCGTGCCCCACTCTTGGGCCGTATTCAAAGCGTCTCCGGGATGCTTGGTGTGGATATGCACCTTAACGATATCCTCCACCACGGCCACAATCATAGAATTGCCGAAGCCCTGCAAAGCATCGCTGACCGTTTTTTTATCTACGCTG
This sequence comes from uncultured Phascolarctobacterium sp., assembly GCF_905212365.1. GTDB lineage: Bacteria > Bacillota > Negativicutes > Acidaminococcales > Acidaminococcaceae > Phascolarctobacterium_A. Next base: position 53,836 of record NZ_CAJMEH010000003.1, on the reverse strand, counting down.
GCGCCCTTGACGATAAATTCCGTACAGTACGGATATTCCAAATCCAAAGGCTCTCCTTTAATAGTTACGCCTGCCGCTGCCTTAGGCGCAATTTGCAGCACCTCGCAGTCATGGCCGCGCAGTCCTGCCAAGCAGCCCTCAAAGAAAACTATCAATCCCTGGCCGCCGGCGTCCACTACGCCCGCAGCTTTTAAAGCAGGCAGCATTTCCGGCGTTTTTGCCAGCTCCTCCTTGCCTGTGCGGATGGCTTCCAGCAGCACGTCTTCCAGACTGACGTTTTTGCCGCGAACCGCATGGTAAGCGCCCTTTGCCATACCGCGAGCCACCGTCAGGATAGTTCCCTCCACCGGCTTGGATACGCTGCGGTAGGCGTACAAGATGCCAAACTGGAAGGCTTTGCCGATTTCCGTATTATTAAGCGTTTTTTTACCGGCCACGCCCTTACCGATGCCGCGCAGCAGCTGGGATAAAATGACGCCGGAATTGCCGCGCGCGCCCATAATAGCGCTGCGGGCGGCAGCCGCGCCGATCTCGCCAGCCTCTGCCGTATCGCTCATGGCGCTGATAGCCTTCGCCACAGAAGCCATGGTATGCATCATATTCGTACCCGTATCGCCGTCCGGCACCGGGAAAACATTCAAATCGTTAATCGCTTCAAAATTTTTTTCAAAGCTGTGATAGGCTCCCAGCAGCATATCCTTTATCTGCTTGCCGGTGATAACCTTCATTTCCTCCATTCTTTCCACACCTTTCCTTTAAGCCCTGCGGCGCACGAAAAGTCCGATAACGCCGGGGCCGAGATGAGCAGCCAAAACCGTGCCGATGCCTGTCAGCAAAACCGGCAGGCCGGGGAACAGCTCCTGCATCTGCTGTTTTAAATAAACCGCGTCTTCTTCAGCCTCCGCATGGGCCACAAATATAGCCTCCAGCGGCGCTTGGGAAGCGGCCAATTCTATCATACGCTTCAGCACCTTTTTGCGGGTACGGCATTTATCGGCGACCTCCAGCCGCCCTTCTTTATCCAAATGCACAATGGGACGAATGCCAAAAATGCTGCCAAGCAAAGCGCCTACGGCGCCAATGCGTCCGCCCTTCTGCAAATAATCCAAAGTGTTGACGCTGAAATACGTTTCCGTGCGTTCTACCATGGAGCGGGCCATTGCTTCCAGCTCGTCGATGCCAGCGCCCTTATCGGCATGAGCCAGCGCCTCCATAGCGATACCGCTTATGGGGCAGGCCGCGGTTTTGCTGTCGATAATGCGGATGTCCGCGCCCTTAATTTCTTCCATAACCTGCTTAGCGGCTACGCAAGCGGTTTGATAGGTTCCGCTTAAAACGCTGTCCACCGTCAGCATAATAATCTTTTTGCCAGCCCGGCTCAATTCGGTAAACATTTCCAACATGGTCCCGATGGGCGGCTGCGAGGTTCCCGGCAGTTTACCGCTTTTTTCCACCATAGCGAACATTTCTGCCAAAGAGCGGTCACCGTCCAGCCACTCCAAATCCCCGTGGCGGGCGATAAGCCGCAGCACATGGCAGCGAGGGTCGTCCTTCAGCGGCGTTTCTCCCGCAATTGCTATACTGTCTACTATAACGTGTATTTCATCGTGCATAATAGCCTCCTGCAAAATATATTAGTCTTAGATTCTGTAATTTATCCGCACTTATTCCATATTATATTATATTGTACCATAATCTGAATATTATTACCACATTTTATCGCTACTCATCTGCCTGTCTTTTATTATATAAAAAAGCTGCACAGGAAAAATAGCAAAAAAAAAAGCCCTTACGAAGAAGGGCCAAATGAGGGGCTGTTTTGATGCTCTTAGTATAGCAAATTTGTATACAAAATGCAAGCACTTTTTTGTAATTTTTCTAACATTTTCTTGTCCATATATTAAGAACGAACGACGTGCTGGAAGATATTTTAGCATTTTTATATTTACAACGCGCCGTAAAATTATTTGTAATCAGCGCCCAGCATAACCACGCCGTCGCAATCAGCCGCTCCGTCGCGGCTAATGCGCAGCCTGTGCTTAAAGGGAACATTGGACAAACGCCCTACTACGGCGCCGTTATTAGTAGTGGAAATTACGGTTGTTTCAGCCAAAAGCTCGCCGCTGCCGCCATTGATAACCGTGAAGCCGGCGTCACGCAGCCGCGCCAAAGCCTCTGCTCCGGCGGTTTTACTGCCGCTGCAGTTTACCAACCGCACCACAGTACCGTCGCGCTTAACCTCGGAAGCAGCCTTATCAGCCTTCTTACCCTTTTCGTCCTTAGCAGCCTGCTTTTTCTCCGAGTTTTCCTTAGCCTGTTTAAGCTTCTTTCTATCTTTCTTCTCCTTAGACTGCTGCTGCTCCTTTTCTTCCTTTACGGCTTCCTTATTTTCGCCGCTGTCGTCGCCGCCTTCTGCCTTAGCCACAGCCTCCTGATACTGCTTTTCCATAAGCTCGGCTGCGGAACGATACCTTTCGGTCATTTCCGCGCCCTGCATTTTTACCATCTGCTCGCGCAAATCCGTAATATCCGGCAGCCAGTAGCTGATGCCGTCAATATATTTGGGCGTTCCCGGAACAGTCGCCATAGCCAGGCCCTGGCTTTTAACCATTGCGTGCAGCGCCCTGCCCAAATCCACCATATCGCTCAAGGGTAAATCCGTCTTAACCATGCTGGTCAGCTGCTGCGCCAAGCCGGGAATATGCAGCAGCATATTGGCAGAGGTTATTTTATCATATACGGCCAGAAGGAAGTGCTGCTGGCGGCGGATACGGCCGATGTCCCCCTCCTCGTCGCGGTAACGCACATACTGAATAGCGGTCTTGCCGTCCAAATGCTGCCGCCCTTTTTTCAGGTCGATCTTAAAGCCGTCCCAATCGTCGTAATAATACATATCGTTTTCTACATCTATATCCACGCCGCCGATAGCGTCCACTAAGCCTTGGAAGCCGTTGAAATCAACCATCACATAATTATTGATTTTCAAGCCCAAAAGCTCCTCCACCGTTTTCTGCGTCAGCTCGCGGCCGCCGTAAGCGTAGGCATGGTTAATTTTATCCCAGCCATGCCCCTGAATAGGCACGCGGGTATCGCGGGGAATGGACAGCAGCGAGGCGGCCTTTTTATTGGTATCGAACATCACCACAAACAAGGTATCGCTGCGGCCAACGTCATGTTCTTCAGCACGCTCGTCCACGCCTAAAACGACAATATTCTTTTTCATATTCAGTCGTTCCTTGGGCTCTAAATTATCCAGGCCCTTTTCCGGATTTAAATAACCGAATAATAAATAGGCCAAGGCGCATACCACAGCCACCAAGCCTAAAATTTTAATAGAAAACAATCTTCTCATACAAGCCTGCCCCTCATCTTTCTTCACCGCTTACAAAGGCGGCCAGCTCCTTACCGCTGCGCCGCAAAAAAGCGTACAATATCCGCGCCGTCAATCCCCAGATTACGCGGCCTTCATATTCATAAAAATAAACGTAATATTCCTTGTGCTTACGCCAGCCCCGCATTCTGTTAGGCACTAGGTCAAAGGGGAAATCCTCGCCGGGGTGATCCGCCAGCTCCATAGAGCAACGCTTCGGCGTTATAGCCAGCAGCTCCTTTACAGGCACGGTAAAAATACATTCCACCTCGCTGGCGCTGTAGGTAATTTTAGAAATATCGTCCAGCACTCCCACAAACGGGTGAATGATGGGTCCGGTATGCGTAACCAGCGAATCCAGCTCGCCGCATAGGGTAATGCTCTGCGGCAGCAGACCCAGCTCCTCGCAGGTTTCGCGGACTGCCGCCGCCGCAAAATTAGCGTCGCTGCATTCCACCTTACCGCCGGGGAAGCAAATTTCTCCCGGCTGCCGCCGCAAACTGTGCGCCCGTTCCTCAAAAAGCACGGCTATGCCCTTATCGGTCTGCACCAAGGGCAGCAGCACCGCCGCTTCCCACAGCCTGTCCAGCTTATCTATGCCTGCCGGACGGCGGTTCAGGCGCTCATATAATACCTGCTGTAATTTATCCATCTTGTTCATAGCAACACCTTATTATATCGCTTTCATAGTAAAAATAAAATACAATATTTTATTTCTCCGCCGCCAAATCATACTCCTGCCGGAAAATATGACAAAGTTGCAAAGAATGCTGTAAAAAATTTTGCGCGTACTAAGGAAAGAAAAAGCCGCCGCCCGCAAGCGGCAGCTTCATTTACTCCAGCTCCCCAATATACCGCAGCGTTTTTTCCCATTGCGGCACGATAGCAGCCAATTGGCTCTGCGCCTGCCGCGGCTGAAAGCCTTCGCTGCGCAATAGCTGCACCAGTCCGGCAAAGGCCGCGCTCAAATCCGCCAACCCAAGATTAGCGCAGACGCCCTTTAAATTATGCGCCCGCCGCAAAGCCTCCTGCCAATCCCCTGCCGCTGTCCGCTCCTGCAAAGCGTCAAAATCAGCGCTAGCCAGCAGCTTGCGCAGAAAGCGCGCATACAGCTCTTCGCTCCCCATAAAGCGGTCCTCCAGGCTTCCTGCTACATCAATACTTATATATTGAGGCAATTCCTGCAAATTCATTGTATCAGCTCCTATTTATGAATATATTCCTCCATCATTTGCGCCAAAAGCTTCATCTGTACCGGCTTAACCATGTAATTATTCATGCCGGACTTCATGGCAGCCTCTACATCGTAGCTGCTGCTGCTGCCGGTCAGCGCCAGAATAGGCACGCTGTCCGCATCGGCACGCAGCAACCGGCGAATCGCCCGCGCTGCCTCGCAGCCGCCCATTTCCGGCATCTGCATATCCATCAGCACCATACTGATGCTGCCCTCCGGTGCGGCGGCGAACTTTTCCCCCGCCTCCCTGCCGTTGCCGGCAGCGATGACCTCCAGCCCGTTCATGGACAGCAGCTCGCTGATAATTTCCATATTGATATCGTTATCCTCGGCTACCAAAACGCGGCAGCCGGCAAAATCCGCCAGCTTCGGCGCTTGCTTAACGGCCTGCTCCCGCTTGATCAGCAAAAAAGGCAGCGACACGACGACGCAGGTTCCCTTATCCACCTCGCTGGTGATATGAATAGCTCCGTCCAGACGCTCCACCAGGCTTTTAACGCTGGTCATGCCCAGGCCGGTGCCCACCACCTTCGGCACGCCAAAGCGGCTGTCGCGTTCAAAGGGATTATAAATTTTTTCCAGAAATTTTTCCGACATACCGCAGCCCGTATCCTTTACAATAAAGGTATACATAGCCCGATTACGCTTTTCGCCCGCCTCCCGGCGCACCAAAAAGCTGATTTTACCATTAGCCTTGGTATACTTAAAGGCGTTGGACAAAATATTATTGAGAATCTGATGCAGGCCCTGCAAATCGCCGCTGACCATTTCCTTTGCCAGCAGCACCTGCTGTTCAAAATATTTTTGCTCAATCTCGGACTGAGCTGCAAAAATGCCGCCAATTTCCTTAACCGCAGCCGCCAAATCAAAGGTTTCCTGCAAATGCTCCACCTTGCCGGCGTCCAGCCGCGCCATTTCCAAAATATCGTTAATCAAGGTCAAAAGCTGCTTGCCGGAGGATTTTATCTTGCTCACATAATCGCTGACCAAGGCCCTGTCGTCCTTGTGCAGCTCGGCCAGCTCCGCCATGCCGATAATGCCGTTTAAAGGCGCGCGCATATCGTGCGACATAGCGGAAAAGAACATATTGCGCGATTTAGTATTTTCCCGCGCCACTTTCAGCGCCCGTTCCGTCACTTTCATATGCTCCAGCTCGCGCAGCTTTTCTGCATCCACCTCGCGGAAGAAGAAGATGGCCTCGTTCTTGCCCAGCATCTCGTCGCGCAGCAGGCGCACATTGACCCACTTAAATTCATTGCCGAAACGCTGGCGAAATTCGCCGCCAAATTCGCAAATGCTATGTTCCACCAGATTTTTAATATTCTTCAGGGAAAAGGTATCGGCAAATTCTGCGGCCGCTTCCGGCTCCACATAAGTAACTATCTGCTTTAATAAATCCTCATAATTGCCTTCGGAGGCCAGCACAAAGCCCATATTGGCTTTAAGCATAGTGTACTGCCCCGTCTGAAAGTTAACGCGGAAAACCGCCAGGAAGGATTTGCTCATAACCTGAACGACCTCGTTAATATTCTGCATCTGTTTGCTAAGCAAATATTCGCGCAGGGACAGCATAACCACCATCACAAAGAAAATGCCCAGCGTCAGCAAGAACCATTGCAGCAAATTCTGATAATCACCCATAAGATAATCATAGGGAATCGTTACAATGGAAATCCAGCCGCGGTCCGATACCGTATAATAAACGCCGCGCTTATTTCCCTCTAAGTCGATAATATAGCCGTCGCCGCCCTTGCGCAGCTCGCCGAAGATATGGTCCACATAAGGCTGCTGCGCCTCGATGGTCATATTGCGGTCATTTATGGCAAACATAATATTGCCGTTGGGGTCGCACAAATAATAATAGCTTTGCCGCGGCAGCCTGTTTTCTGCCAGCAGCGAATTAAGCTGTTCCGGATAGAGGTTCATCGCCAGCACGTCATTGCCGTGATCCAGGCGAATAGCCATCGTCAGCACATATTCGTTGCTTCGGCCAAAGCGGTAAAGATTAGTATAGGCCACGTTGCCCTCGTTGGACAGCGCCGCCTTATACCATTTCAGCTGATTAACGTCGATATCAGGCTCGTCCAGACGGCTGCCAATCAAACGCCCGTCTATAACTGCGCACATATCAAAGCTGGTAACGTCCGTATTGCTTTTCATATAATCAGTCAACCGGCGCAGAGCCTGTTCAATTTCCGCGTCGGTCCAGCTTGCTTTAAGAGGCAGCATATCGCCCATGCTTTGCGCCACGCTGCGCAATAAAAGCTCTTGCGCTTTAATCTTGGACGTTTCCCGGCTGGCGAAGCGCGCCGCTACCTCCTGTCCCATAATATGCGAGTTTTCCAAAATTTTTTCACACACAATATGCAGGCTGACGGAAGATACCAGGAGAAAGAAGGCAAAAACAATAACGCTGAACCAGGACACCTTATACGTTCTGTTAAAGATATTCAGCTTCACAGTTTAACGGCCCCCTTTTTACGATCTTTAAATAATATTTATACACAATAATTATACTCTATTACATTTTTTTGTACAAGTCAAAAAAAGGCTGCCGTATCGCGGCAGCCTGACGGTACATTGTGCATTTGTAGCTTCAACGCAAATATACGGGTACAATATCGCGTCCTAAATTTACCAGCAGTTCCTTGTCGCTGGCAATTGTAGAGCCCGATGTGGTCAGCATATTGCCTGTAATGGTAGCGCTGGCGCCGCTCTGGAAAGCGCGCTCGCCATCGTTATGCATCAAACGACGCCCTGCCGCCAGACGGATATTAGCTAAAGGATTGATGTAACGGAAGAAGGCTACGGTACGCAGAATATCGTCCTCTGAAAGCGTAGGTAAATTTTCCAGCGGCGTGCCCTTAATCGGCATTAATGCGTTGATAGGAATGGACTCGATTCCCAGCTCCGCTAGGCTTAAAGCCATATCCAAGCGGTCCTCCCAGGTTTCGCCCATCCCAATAATGCCGCCGCTGCAAACGCAGAAGCCTTCCTTTTGCGCCAGCTTAATGGACTCTATTTTATCGTCATAGGTATGCGTAGTGCAGATATGCGGGAAAAAACGGCGCGATGTTTCAATATTTTCGTGATAGCTTTCCACGCCCGCTTCGTGCAGTCGGTGAAACTGTTCCGCCGTCAAAAAGCCGTGAGAAGCGCATAACGACAGCTTGCATTTGGCTTTCATCTCTTTGTAGGCGGCAATGGCCTTCTCGAAATCAGCGCCGCTCAATCCGCGCCCTGCCGTCACGATGGCAAAACGGTCCACGCCCTCGCTTTCGTTAGCCAAAGCTTCGTTGACGATTTTCGACTGGCACAGGAAAGGATATTCTTCAATCCCCGTTTTATTATGAGCCGACTGAGCGCAGTATTTGCAGTTTTCACCGCAGCGCCCGCTCTTGCCGTTGATAATCGTACACAGGTCTACCTTATCGCCGCAAAAATGCTTGCGGATAAGGTCCGCGCCCTCGCACAATTCCTGCAAATCACAGGTAAGGAAGATGCTGACGTCATCCTCCCTGGTAATTCTTCTGCCATCAATAATCTGCTGGGCCAATTTCTTAACATCCATACTAACGCCTCTTTCTTTAAATACTTATTTGCTAAGTAGGTTTATGCTATAAAAAATTAACGAAAGCTTCCGCAAGCGCGCCCGCTTTCGTTAACCACGATTATAGCATATATTAACTTGAATGACAAGCAGCAAAAAGCAACCGGCAGCAGTAATTTTAAGCCTTTGGTCCTGCCGAAAGAATATCGTCAGTAATCAGGCCGTGAAACTTAGCCACATTTTTGCCGAACAGCGCCGCCAATCTGTGCAGCTGCTCGTCGTAAGCTGCTTTATCCTCCCAGGTGTTGCGCGGATTTAAGATATCTGCCGGAACATCCGGACAAGAGGTTGGTATTTGAAAGCCGAATACAGGAAAGCTTTCCCATTGCACATTATCCAGCTCGCCGTCCAAAACGGCATTGACTAGGCGGCGGGTATATTGCAGCCGTATGCGGTGCCCCTTACCATAAGGCCCTGCGCTCCAACCCGTATTAACCAGATAAACGGACGCGCCGTATTCGTTAATCCGCTCGCCCAGCATTTTGGCGTAGGTCAGCGGCGGCAGCGGCAGGAAAGGCTCGCCGAAGCCGATGGAAAAGGTAGCCTGCGGCTCTACAATACCATCCTCCGTTCCCGCAACCTTGCTGGTATAACCGGAAAGATAATGGTACATAGCCTGCTCCGTCGACAGCTTAGCCACCGGCGGCAGCACGCCGAAGGCGTCGGCCGTAAGGAATACAATAGTCTTAGGATGAGCCGCCACGCTAGGCAGCAAAGCGTTATCGATATAATGCAGCGGATACGCCGCACGAGTATTTTCCGTCAAAGCGATATCGTCATAATCCGGCTGGCCGTTTTCATCCAAAATCACATTTTCCAGCACAGTATTTTCCTTAATAGCCCGGAAAATCTGCGGCTCCGTATATTCGCTCAAATGAATGCACTTGGCGTAGCAGCCGCCTTCAATATTAAAAACGCCGTCCTTGCTCCAGCCATGCTCGTCGTCGCCCACCAAAGCGCGGGTACCGTCGGCAGAAAGCGTCGTCTTGCCCGTACCGCTGAGTCCGAAAAACAGCGCCGTGTCGCCCTTCTCGCCTACGTTGGCCGAGCAGTGCATGGAAAAGACGTCCTGCTTAGGCAGCAGATAGTTCATAACCGTAAAAATACCCTTCTTCATTTCCCCAGCATACTGGCCGCCGCCAATAAGCACCACCTTTTCCTTCAGGTTGATGATAACGAACATCTCCGAGTGTACGCCGTCCTGCTCAGCGTCGGCATAAACTCCGGGCATACACATAACCGTAAAGCCTTCGGCGTCCATGGGCACTGCTTCGTCGCTGATAAACAGATTGCGAATAAACAGCTGGTGCCAGGCCAGCTCGTTGACAAAATGCACCGGCAAGCGATAGCGCGCGTCAGCTCCCGCATAGACGTCGGTCACATACATTTTATGGTCGGCGGCGTAAGCCAGCATTTTGCGGTACAAGCGCTCGAAGGTTTCCGGACTGCAGGGCTGATTGTTTTCCCAACACAGCTCGTCATGAGTCGTTTCATCATCCACAAAAAATTTATCCTTGGGAGAACGGCCGGTGCGTTTGCCCGTGGCTACGCGCAAAGCTCCGTTAGCGGCCAGAATGCCTTCGCCGTTGCGCAGCGCCTCCTGCACCAATTCCTCGCGGGACAAGTCGAAAACCGGCCGCTGTACCGCCGCATCAATTTCCTGTCGTAATTTTGTCAAAGCCATAAAAATCTCTCCATTACTCAAATTGTTATTTGCTTTACTTTAATACATAAAACGGGTCGACATTCTGCCCGTCTGCCAAAACCTCGTAATGCAGGTGCGGTCCCGTACTGTAGCCAGTACTGCCGACAAAGCCGATGATCTCGCCCTTGATGACCTGCTGGCCGGCGCTCACCGCCAACCCGCTCATATGCCCGTATATAGTTTCGTAACCGTTACCATGATTCAAGCGGATGCAACGGCCATAGCCTCCGTTCCACCCGGCCTGCTCCACCGTACCTGCCGCAGCCGCGTATACCGGCGTACCAAAATCCACGGCGATATCCACGCCCGTATGCCATTCATAGCCTGCGTCGATAGGGCCGGTGCGCCCGCCGTAGCCGCTGCTGATAACGCCGCCGTCCGTCGGCCAGCGGTCTGGGAAAGCCGCCAGCGTACCGCTGCGCCCCTCCAGCTCGCCCAGCAAATTGCTTACAGAGCGTTTCGTCGCGTCCAAGCCGCGGCGTATATTAACATTCTGAGCCTGCAAAACAGCCATCGTACTTTGGGCGTCCATGCTTTTTGCACCGCCCTGCCCTGTGTACGAACTGGCGGCGGCAGGCGTATCCGTCAAGGCCCCGGCGTTCAGCCTGCTGCTGTCCACATCGCGGATAATAGCCCGCCGCAGCTTCTTCTCCAAATTGGAGATTTCGGCCATGTCCCGCAGCATCTTTTCATGATCGTTCAAAAGCTGCTGCAGCTTAGCCTGCTGCTTCTCCTTATGCTCCTTGTACGCGGCAAACTCTGCCGCCTCGCTGCGGTAATCCGCCAGCTGATAATATAAATAACCGGCTGTTCCCACCGCTGCGGCCAGCAGCACCGCCGCAGCTGCCAGCCCGGCCTTAAGCCTGCTGTACGCAAAACGCGCCGTTCTGCCGTCCGGCAGATGCAGCTCGCATTTTTTGTCCTGCATTTATTACTACCTCACTTGAAAAGACCAAAGCGCTGGCCCACAGCCAGCAATCTGCGTCCAACAAAGGGCACATTGTCCAAATCCTCCTTGCTCAGCCCGCCAAAGGCCAGCAGGGATAAAGCGTAAGCCGGTACAGCCGCCGCCATAGCGAAAAGCACGCACCACATACCCATGCTTTCCGTCGCAGCCAGCACGCCGTAAATCACAGCGCCCATCACGCCAGCAGCCAGCAACGGGCGAATGACATTGCTGAGAGAAAAGGCATAGCCCGTCAGCTTATAAATAAAACCCATATTGATAATTGCCGCTACGGCGAAATCCGCCACCGTCGCCAACGACGCACCCTTAATACCCAGTTCAGGCAGAGCTGTCAGCTGCCAGCTCAAAAAAACCTTCACAGCGCAGGCCAAAATCATATTGATTACCGGAATCGCCGTGCGCCCCAAGCCCTGCAAAATGCCCGTGCTTATCTGATGCATCCCCAAAAACAGGATGCCGACGCTCATGGTCTGGATAGCGCCTGCCGCGCCGGGAGCATTATAAATAAGCGCCGCCACCTTTTCCGCCAAAAAGAACAAGCCCATAAAGCAGGGAAAGGTAATAATCATGGCTACGCGAAAAGCAATGCGGATTTTATCCCGGATGGCGTCAGCCTGTTTTAAAGCGCGGGATTCGGAAATAGAAGGCACCAGGCTGATGGTCATAGCCGCCGTAAAGATGGTCGCCAGATTGACCAGCGGCACCGCCATGCCCGTCAGATAACCAAAAAGCTCCGTAGCGTGGCGCACGTTAAAGCCTGCAGCCTCTAAGCGCTGCGGCACGATCAGCAAATCCAGATTAGCGCCGATGGGCAGCATCAGACTGGTCAAGGATACGGGCAGCGCCAGCTTCAGCAAGCGCTTAATAATATGCCCTGCGCTTTCCTCCGGAATGCTGTCATCCTGCGCCGCCATTTCCGCCTGCAAGCGCCGCTTCAAACGGCGGTAAAACCACATCAGCACCAAAAGAGCGCAGAAAGCGCCGACGCCCGCGCCCATGCTGGCGCCGCCAGCCGCATATGCCAGGCCGTAGGGCATAAACAGGTCGGCAAAAATCAGCATCGTAATAACGCGCGTCAGCTGTTCCACCACCTCAGAGGCAGCCGTAGGCGTCATAATCTGCCAGCCCTGCAGATAACCGCGGAAGCTGGCAAGAAAGGTTACAAAAAATACGGCCGGAGCCAAAGCGATAATGGAATAGTAGGCCCGCGCATCACGAATAATATGCTGGCTGATTAAAAAATCCGCTCCGAAAAAGAGCGCCGAAGAAAACAAAAGGCCCGACACCAGCAGGAGCCGCAGCGAAACGTTAAAGACACGCTTCGCTCCGCGGTAATCCTTATTCGCCAGCTTTTCCGAGGTAATAATGGAAATAGCCACAGGCACGCCCGCCGAAGAAACGGTAATCGCCATTAAATAAATGGGAAAGCCCATTTGATAAAGGCCGATGCCTTCGCCTCCCAAAACGCGGGATAAAATAATCCAGTTCAGCGAGCCGATAATTTTTACCACAATACTGGAAACAGCTAAAATCATCGTGCCCTTTAAAAATTTACTATTGGAATTCTGCTTATCGTCGCTCATTCTGATCCGCCTTAAAATCAAATATAATCGTACAGTATAATTATCCTATTTTCCGAGCAATTTTACAAGCGTTTTTCACACTTAAATCATATATCTGCCATGGCAGAAGCTTGCATAATAACGCCGATATGCTACAATAATCATAATACACAGGCCGTTTGGCAAAATCATATGAAACGGCCTTTAAGGAGCTGAACAAAAATGAAAAAAACAATAACAGCATTAAGCGCCTGCCTCTTGGCAGCCGCCGCGTTGGCTTCCGGCGTTTCCGCCTCGCCGCTGAAAAATTACAGCGTCGGTAAGGTAGCCGTAGACGCAGGCATTACCCTGCCCTCCAGCTTGAAGGGCGGCAATTATAAGATGAGCAAAAGCGACAGTACCTACCTGGGCGCTACCGTTGGCATCGGCAGCAATATGGCGCTGAATTACAAATGGAATAATTACAAGGCTGACCAGGGCAAAACCCGCGCGCAGCAGCTGAACCTGATGTACAAGCTGCTGCCCGGCATTTCCGCTTACGCCGGTTATCTTAACGCCGATACCTCTACCGACTTTGGCGGCAAAACGAAAAATTCCGGACAGGTAGGTCTTTCCGCAGCCTATGATATTCCTTTACTCTTTACAGTTTGGGGCAACGTAGGCGTGGGCAATAAAAATTCCGGCTACGAAATCGGCGTCAGCAAGCCTATTTTGAATAATCTGGAGCTGAACGCTTCTTACTACGACCAAAAGTTTAACGACGCGTTGGGCGACGACGGCGATATGCGAGCCAAAGGCGTGAACGTAGGACTGACGGTCAAGTTCTGATTCAGGCTTTACTTGCACAGCGAAGCAACAAACAATAATTATTGACGGCTGCTTTAAATTGTGGTATTATGTAGGCGTCAAGGTTGCACATCATTGTGCTGTAATGCAATATAAAATTTGGAGGGAATTTAATATGAAGAAATTTGTATGTCAAGTTTGCGGTTATGTGTATGAAGGCGAAGCTGCTCCGGAAAAATGCCCGCAATGCGGCGCTCCGGCTGCAAAATTCACCGAACAAAAGGGTGAAGTTACTTGGGCTGCAGAACACGTTGTAGGCGTTGCCGCCGATGTTCCTGAGGACATCAAAGCAGACCTGCGCGCTAACTTCAACGGCGAATGCACCGAGGTTGGCATGTATCTGGCAATGGCTCGCGTAGCTCATCGCGAAGGCTATCCGGAAATCGGCCTGTACTGGGAAAAAGCCGCTTATGAAGAAGCAGAGCATGCCGCTAAATTTGCAGAGCTGCTGGGCGAAGTTGTTACCGACTCCACCAAGAAGAATCTGGAAATGCGCGTAGAAGCTGAAAACGGCGCTACCGCTGGCAAGACTGATCTGGCAAAACGCGCCAAAGCTTTGAACCTGGACGCTATCCATGACACCGTTCATGAAATGGCCCGCGACGAAGCTCGTCATGGCAAAGCTTTCGCTGGCCTGCTGGCTCGTTACTTCGGTAAATAAGCAAATTGCATAAAGCAAGCAAAGCCTCCTGGAGCAATCCGGGAGGCTTTTTATGCGCAAAAAATGGCGCTGCCAATACGGCAACGCCGTTTTCCATCATTAATTGTCTTACGATAGCGCTTCGTCTTTACCGTGACGCAGATATACCGCGCCGCTGATAAGCAAAAGCAGTGTGCCTGCCACAAAGAACAAGCTTTTTAAAGGGAAGAAGGTAGCTATCAAGCCTCCGGCCAGCGGCCCCACCATGGAGCCGAACTGCTGGGCGCTGAACATAAAGCCAAAAACGCGGCCTCGTTGGTCGGCGTCCGTATTGCTGGCCAGCACCGCGCTTAAGGAGGGCTGAATACCAGCGCTGCATAAGCCATAGGTAAAATTACCCACGCAGAACAGCGTCAGTGTATCGGGAATGGCCACAATAAAATTCATTACGCCAGCCAGCAGCGCCGCCAAATACAGGCTGCGATAAAAGCCGTGGCGCTGACCGAAGCGGCCCCAGCTGGGCGCGGTCAAAGCGCTAGCAATCCCCACCAGGCTGAAGACAAAGCCTGACAGAAAAATTAAATTGCCCTCGCCATGATTCAGCTCCGCCACATACAAGCTCAAAATCGGCTGTATCAACAGAATAACCATCTGTGCCACCGCCACATAAAACATCGTTTCCCGAATCACCGGCCGCTGCAAAAGCTGCGCTTTGGGAGCAGTCTCCTTGCGAACTGCTTCCTGCTTGGGCGGCTCCGGGATATATAAATAAAAGACCGCAGTAATAATGGTCAGCAGCGTGCCTGCTACCATAAAGGAGCTGCGCATGCCAAAGGCCGTAGCCAATGTGCCGCCCAGCAGCGGACCGATAACATTGCCGCAGGTCAATCCGGCCTGCAGGATGCCCAGGCTCACGCCCAGCTTATCCATGGGCACCAGGCTGGTGGCCAGCGCCAGGCAGGCGCTCCACAAACCGGCGGCAAAGCCTTGAATGACGCGCACGCCGAACATCTGCTCCGGGCTCGTTACAATGCCGCCTAAAAAATAGGATATGGCCAGGCCCGCGCCCGCCCGCATCGCCATCATTTTTTTACCCTTGGTATCAGCCATCCTGCCCCAAATGGGAGCCATAATGCCGCCAATCAAAAAGGTTATGGAAAAAATAGCGCCGTTCCACATTTTTACATGCTCCGCGCTGACGCCCAGCTCGTTCATCAAATACATGGGCAAAAATGGTATCAGCATCGTATAGCCCGCAGCCATCATCACTACGTTAGCCGTTAAAATCGCCAGAACAACCTTCCAGTTTTTCAAAATAAAACCTCCAAAAATAAAAAAGACCATGCAGTTCAAAAACCCGCACAGAATTCATCTTCAAAAACACTCGCAACTTCTGCACTAATTATAAGCCGTCCCACAGCTTTTTGCAAGCCGCAGGCCAGATTGCCGCATAAAAATAATAAAGGAGCCTGCGCTGTGGTGACGCAAGCCCCTCTATCATTTTGGAGGAGAAAATATGGATACGCCTCTTACCCAGAGGTAATAAGATAAGAAACGTACAGCAGCTTATTCATAGTTATCCGCTAACCGACACCCAAAGGAAGTGGTTATATGGTCAAGGTCAAGGCTGCAAAATCAGGAAGGATAGAAGCGCCGGTTAGCATTTGTTAACTATGCTGTAATTATAGCACAGCTTTTTCAAGTTAGCAAGGGCTAATTTAAAAATTTCTTGTATTTTTTTACGCCTGCTCCTCGGCCTGTCCTGCAATGGCAGCGCTGCCTTCAGCCGCCGCTTCCTCCTGACGCAGCAGCGCCATAAACTGCTCGCCGGTAATCGTTTCTTTCTCCAGCAAAAAGCTTGCCAATACGTCCAGCTTATCCCTGTTAGCCTGCAAAATACTGCGCGCCTGCTCGTGCGCGCTCTTGATAATCTCCAAAACCTTGGCGTCGATGCGGCCGGCAGTTTCCTGACTGCAAGCTAAGGAAGTATCGCCGCCTAAATATTGGTTAGTTACGACCTCGGTCGCCATCATATCGAACTCCTCAGTCATGCCCAGGCGCGTTACCATACTGCGGGCAATCTTGGTAGCCTGCTCGATATCGTTAGCCGCGCCGCTGGTAATACTGCCGAAGACAAGCTCCTCGGCGCTGCGGCCGCCGGTAATAGTCACGATTTTGTTGAACAGCTCTTCTTTCTTCATTAAGACGCTGTCATTATCATTAATCTGCATGGTATAACCCAAAGCGCCGTTAGTACGGGGGATAATGGTAATCTTATGCACCGGCGCGCTGTTCTTCTGCATAGCAGCCACCAGCGCGTGACCAATCTCGTGATAAGCGATGACCCGCTTTTCTTCCGGCGAAATAACTGCGCCCTTACGCTGATAACCGGCGATAACAACCTCAATGGATTCCTCTAAATCAGCCTGCTCCACTATGCCACGGTGCAGCTTTACCGCTCTCAGCGCGCCTTCATTGATAATATTCGCCAGCTCTGCGCCGCTGGCGCCGGCCGTCGCCCTGGCCAAAGCCAGATAATCGATATTCTCCGCCATTTTTACATTGCGGGCGTGCACCTTCAAAATTGCTTCACGACCGTGCAAATCGGGAAGCTCCACGGGAATACGCCGGTCGAAGCGCCCAGGACGCAGCAGCGCCTTATCCAGGGATTCAGGACGGTTGGTCGCCGCCAAAATCACCACGCCCTTGCTGCCGTCAAAGCCGTCCATCTCGCTGAGCAGCTGGTTCAAGGTCTGCTCCCGCTCGTCGTTGCCGCCAAACTGGCCGTTATCGCGCCGTTTGCCGATGGCGTCAATCTCATCGATAAACACAATGCAGGGAGCCTTTTCCTGCGCCTGCTTGAATAAATCGCGCACACGGGCCGCGCCCATGCCCACGAACATTTCCACGAACTCGCTGCCGCTGATGGAAAAGAACGGCACCTTAGCTTCACCGGCCACCGCCTTCGCCAACAGCGTTTTGCCCGTGCCCGGAGGGCCTACCAGCAACGCGCCCTTAGGCATATTCGCGCCTATATCCTTGTACTTACCCGGATTATGCAGAAAGTCCACCAGCTCCATCAAGGCTTCCTTGGCCTCGTCCTGCCCCGCCACGTCGGCAAAGCTTTTGCCGGTTTGCGCCTCCACATATACCTTGGCATTGCTCTTGCCAAAGGTCATGGCGTTGCCGCCCATGCGCTTGCCCATGAAATACATGAACAGCTGGCCTAAGCCAAAGAATATCAGGATCGGCAAAATCCAGTTAGTGAAAAAGCTCACAATAGGGCTTTGCTCCTTGGGTACAACCTGAGAAAATTCAACCTTGCTCTTAATCAAACGATCCACCAGCTGCGGGTCCTCCACGCGGCCGGTAACGTAAATCTCCTTTTCATTTTCGCCCTTGCCCAACGCGGCGATACGCTTATCAGTAATTTCTACTTTGGAAAATTTACCGTCGTCCACCATCTGCAAAAAGCTGCCGTAGGACACGTCGTTTACCTTAGGACTGAAAAACGTAGGAACGATTACCGTATTAATCACCAGAATAATCAGCATCGCCATGGCATAGTAGTAAATCAAAGGCCGTTTTTTATTATTATTGCTATTCATCTTGCTCTCTCCTTTACAAAAATTTACTGCCTTTGCTATTATTGTAACCTTATGACGCAAAACACACAAATGAAATGTTTGCGAAATCTTCTGCGCAAAAATGAAAAAAGCTGCAACCCTTTTTCGGATTGCAGCTTTTCTTTTTATGTGGTGTCCCTGGCGAGAATCGAACTCACGGCCTTTCGCTTAGGAGGCGAACGCTCTATCCTACTGAGCTACAGAGACATAAGAGCAGTCCCAACGCAAACTCAAGCCTGCCCGCATCAAAACTGCGAATATTATTATATACCAAAAGCCTGCCTCTGGCAACGCTAAATTACGTTATCCCAAAACTTCGCCAGAACCGATATTGCCTCGCCGTATAAATAATGGTCCACTATATTTTCAGCGGCTTCGTCAGGCGGCATATTCTGAATCAACTGCGTGGGGTTAAAGATACTCATAACCACACCGAAGAAAATAAATTTACTGGAAATTTCTTCATTGCAGTCCTGCTTCAAAAGCCGCGCAGCCATTCCTTCCTTTACTACTTCTTCCAAAATAATGTATTCATCGTTGATAAGCTTATGGTAACGCAAAATACGCTCCTTAGCCGCTTCAGAAATTTCTATCTGGCTATAACGCGGCATTACTACATAGCGCCCATCCACCCTTTGCAAGCGGCAGTCCTTTTCGCCTTCCAGCATTTCAAAGAAAATAATCTGCCACAGCGTATTATTCTTATAATAAAACTCAACCATTTCCCTGAAATACGCCATCAGCTTTTGCTTCAGCGTCTGCTTTCCCGCAACAGCGGCCTGCAAGCGTTCTACAAACGGTTTATTTTTACCTTCTACTAATTTGTAAAATAACTGCTCTTTATTGCCGAAATATTTATAAACCGTCCCCTTACCCACGTCGGCCAAGGCAATAATCTCGTCAATAGTAGCTTTTTCATAACCATACATAGAAAAAATTTTTTCCGCGGCCTCTAGAATGCGCTGATCCTTCGGAGCCCTTCCGTTTACCCTCACTTCGTAACCTCCTTCGCTTTTTATTAACGCGCCTGTTTTATAATATACTTTAATTATACCGTTTTCTGCGTTCAAATGCCAGCCGCAGCAACAAGAAATTTTCTTTGCAGACGGCAAAGCGCTATTGCCCAGAATAGTTCACAACAAATATTTTAGAAAAATCTGTCCAAAGCGATTTTTTTTGATATAATGTATACAAGGTGATATATGCTGTTTTTTCATCAAGGAGATACAAGGAGGTTATCCCATGTTAAAAATCATCACTAAGCGTTGCAAGGGCTGCGGCATCTGCGCGGCTTTCTGCCCGAAAAAGGTTTTGGCAGTCAGCGAGGTCGGCAAGGTCGAAGCCGTTGCTGAAGAAAACTGCATCAAATGCGGACAATGCGAGATGCGCTGCCCGGATTATGCTATTTTTGTAGATAAATAAAAAGGAGTGAATTACCCATGTCAAGAATCCTGCTGTTACAAGGTAACCAGGCGGTTGTCGAGGGTGCGATTGCTGCCGGTGTAAAATTTTACGGTGGCTATCCTATCACCCCTTCCACCGAAATTGCAGAACAATTAGCGCTGCGTTTGCCCCAGGTAGGCGGCAAATTCATGCAGACTGAAGATGAAATTGCCGGCTTAGGCACCGTTATCGGCGCTTCCATGGCTGGTCAAAAGGCTATGACCGCTACCAGCGGCCCCGGCTTCTCTCTAAAACAGGAAATGCTGGGCCTGGCCTGCGTTGCCGAAATCCCCTGCGTAATCGTCAACGTACAGCGCGTAGGTCCCGCGACCGGCCAACCCACCTCCCCCGCTCAGGGCGAGGTTATGCAGGCTCGCTGGGGTACTCACGGCGACCACTGGCTGATTACTATTTCTCCCTCCAGCGTTCCCGAATGCTTCGAGCTGACGCTGCGCGCCGTAGCGCTTTCCGAAAAATATCGCTGCCCGGTTATTCTGCTGATGGACGAGGTTATCGGCCATATGCGCGAAAAAATTGAGCTGCCCGATAATTACGATGAAATTCCGCAGGCTGAACGCAAGCAGCCCACCTGCGCTCCCGAGGATTATCTGGCTTACGGCTGCGAGGAAGGTTCCAAGGTTCCCGCGATGGCTGCCTTCGGCAGCGGCTACCGCTGGCATGTAACGGGACTGATTCACGATGAAACCGGCTTCCCAAAAGGTACAGGCGCAGCTACCAAATCCGCTCAGGATCGTCTGCGCACCAAGATTGAAGATAATCTGGAAGATATCGTGCAAGTAGAAAATTATAAAATGGAAGACGCAGAATTCGCCGTAGTTGCTTTCGGCGGCGCAGCACGCACCGCTTACGAGGCTGTGGACATGGCGCGTGCAGAAGGGTTGAAAGTCGGCTTTGTCCGCCCCATCACCATCTGGCCTTTTGCTGAAAAGCAAATGCAGGAGCTGGCTGGCAAGGTTAAAGGTATCTTGGTACACGAGCTGAACTGCGGACAATATGTGCTGGAGGTAGAGCGCGCCGTAGCAGGTAAGGTACCCGTAAGCCTGTACGCCAAGTACGACAACGAATCTGCTACTCCGGCCCAGCTGCTGGCTGAAATTAAAAAGGCTATGGCCTAATCGGATGAGAGGAGAATTATAGAATGAGTGTAATGGAAGACTTAATCGCTAAATATTTCCGTCCGGGCCGCCTGCCTCATATCTGGTGCCCCGGCTGCGGCAACGGCGTTATCACCGGAGCTATCGTTAAAGCCATCGACAAGCAAGGCCTGGCTAAAGACGACGTAGCAGTTATCAGCGGTATCGGCTGCTCCAGCCGCGCGTCCGGCTATCTGGATTTTAATACCGCCAATACCCTGCACGGCCGCGCCCTGCCCATCGCTACCGGCGTAAAAATGGGCAACCCCAAATTGAACGTTATCGTGTGCAGCGGCGACGGCGACTGCCCCGCTATCGGCGGCAACCATCTTATCCATGCTGCCCGCCGCAATATCGACCTGACCTTAGTCGTTTACAATAACAGCATTTACGGCATGACCGGCGGTCAATACTCCCCCATGACGCCGCAGGGCTCCAAGGCTACCACCGCTCCCTACAGCACCATCGAGCCCAGCTTTAATCTGCTGGCTCTGGCGCAGGCAGCAGGCGCAACCTATGTAGCCCGCGCTACCACCTACCACGTTCCGCAGATGGTAGACGTTATCGCTAAAGGCATTGCTCATAAAGGCTTTTCCATCATCGAAGTTGTCAGCGCCTGCCCTATTTCCTTCGGACGTCAAAACAAAATGGGCGGCCCCGCTCAAATGATGGCCTGGCAGCGCGACCACGGCGTGCTCAAGGCTGTTTGGGACCGCATGGACGAAGCTAAAAAGGCCGAAGCAATCGCTGCCGGTAAATTCCCCATCGGCGTACTCTACGAAAACAACGACGTACAGGAATACACCGCAGCTTACGACGAATTGATAAAACGCGCACAGGAGGGTAAATAATCATGAGACAAAGCTTTCGTTTTTCCGGCACCGGCGGCCAGGGTCTGATTACTGCCGGTATCATTTTAGCCGAAGCTGCCCTCTTAAATGACAAGCTGGCTGTTCAATCCCAATCCTACGGGCCAGAAGCCCGCGGCGGCTCCTCCAAGGCCGAAGCCATTATTTCCGACGAGCCGATTTATTTCAGCCGCGTAATCTGCCCCAACACTTTGCTGGTTATGAGCCAGGAGGCAGCCAATAAATATACCGCCGACTGCGACGAAAACACCACTGTTATCACCGATACGCTTTTTGTTTCCGAGGTTCCCGGAACCTACGGCAAGCGCGTCGACCTGCCCATCACCCATACGGCCAACACCGTATGCGGCAAGACGCTGTTCGCTAACATCGTCGCTTTGGGCGCAGTAGTAGCGCTGACCAAATGCGTTTCCAAGGAAGCTATTACCAAGGCCGTTTTAAACCGCGTACCGAAAGGCACCGAGGAAGCCAACACTAAAGCCTTGGAAGCCGGTATGGCGCTGATAGAAGGCAAATAATCAGCTTCGTTTCAAAAGTAAAAGTCCTGTGACCGCAAGGCCGCAGGACTTTTTTATGCCCGAAGCAATGAAGCAATATTTATTTTACTAAATTCTGCGGCTCGCCCGCCAGATATTTTTCAATGTTGGCAAAAACAATCTCCGCCCGCGTTGCCAAAGCCTCGCGGCTGGCAAACGCCACATGAGGCGTCAGTACGGTATTTTTAGCGCCGCACAGCGGATGCTCTTTGGCGATGGGCGGCTCGTTTTCAAAAACGTCTACGCCTGCGCCTGCCAAGCGGCCTGCATTCAAAGCGTCGGCCAGCGCCACGCTGTCCACCACGGGACCGCGAGCCGTATTTAAAAGCACGGCCGTGGGTTTCATCTGCGCCAAAGCGTCGGTGCCAATCAAGCCCTTTGTCTCTGCCGTCAAAGGCACATGTAGGGAAACAAAATCGGACTCAGCCAACAGCTCCGGCAGGCTCACATAACGCACGCCTGCGTCCAGCAGCTCCTGCTTAGGCGTGCGGCTGTAGGCCAGCACACGGCAACCAAAGGCCGCCGCAATCTTCGCCACCTTGCAGCCGATAGCGCCGGTTCCCACTACGCCAAAGGTTTTGCCGAACAGCTCGAAGCCTACCAAGCCGTCCTTAGTCCCCGCATTGCGGCAGCGGCCGTCGCAGGGTACAATATTGCGAATCACGCTGATAGCCAGGCCAAAGGTCAGCTCGGCCACGGCGTTAGTGGAATAGCCAGCGGCGTTGCATACTGTAATGCCGCGTTCACGGCAGGCATCCAACGCCACATGGTCCACGCCGGTAAAAGCTACCGACAGCATTTGCAGCTTGGGACAGCCGTTGATAATTTCCGCGCTCAGCGGCTGATTAGCCAGCATAATAATATCGGCGTCGCGCACCCTGTCCAGCAGCTTGGCCTGATTCAGCTCCTTAGCCTGATAATAAATAAATTCATGGCCCGCGGCTATCAGCGGCGCGGCTAAAGCGTTGACCTTTTCCACAGCTACGCCCAAGGGCTCCATAACAACTATTTTCATACTTAACACCTCGCATCTTGTAATTCTTACTATTTATAGCATACTACAGAAAACGCTCCTTGGCAAACCAATTTACAGATCGCTGAGCCGTAACGATTGACTGTTGCTTCATAATAGCATATAATTTAGCTAAACTTAATCTGTTTAATGAAAACAAGGATAGATAAAGGTGGTTTAACCATGAAAATTTCAACTAAAGGACGCTATGCGCTGCGCATGCTGCTGGATTTAGCCATGCACCAACAGGACGGTTATATCGCCCTCAAGGATATTGCCGCCCGGCAAAATATTTCCAAAAAATATTTGGAGCAGATTGTGCCCATTCTGAATAAATCTAATCTGCTCCAGGCTAACCGCGGCTTTCAGGGCGGCTACCGTTTAGTAAACCCGCCCAGCGAATATACAGTCGGCAGCATTTTGCGCCTGACGGAAGGCAGCCTTACCCCCGTGGCCTGCCTGGACTGGACGCCGGTTGGCTGCGAACGCCGCTGCGACTGCATCACGCTGCCCTTATGGCAGGGTCTCAGCAAAGTTATCGCCGATTATCTGGATAATATTACTTTGCAGGATCTCATCGACGATTATCAGGCCCGCAGCGTCAATAACTACTTCATTTAAAATTTTACAACGTATACGCAGGCAGTAAATTCCGACGTAATCCTTACAGCAAAAAAGGCAGCCCAAGCTGCCTTTTTGCTTTGTAGGAAATGGGATGTAAAATATATCGCCAGCCAGCGCCGCAGCTTGCGCGGCGGCGCCGGCGAACGAATCGTCTTAATCGCTGAACAGCGGCGTGGACAAATAGCGGTCGCCTGTATCCGGCAGCAAAGCCACAATGACCTTGCCCTTATTTTCCGGACGCTGGGCCAAAACTGTAGCCGCATACACAGCCGCGCCGGAGGAAATACCTACCAGCACGCCCTCGCTGCGAGCGATAGCGCGTCCCGTTTTGAAAGCGTCGTCGTTTTCCACGGCGATGATTTCGTCATAAACCTTGGTATTAAGAGTGTCTGGGACAAAGCCCGCGCCAATGCCCTGAATTTTATGAGCGCCTGCAACGCCTTTGGACAGTACCGGGGAGCTGGCAGGCTCTACAGCGACAACCTTGACGTTAGGATTCTGCTCCTTCAAATATTCGCCTACGCCGGTAACGGTACCGCCGGTACCTACGCCAGCTACGAAAATATCTACCTTGCCCTCGGTATCGCGCCAGATTTCCGGCCCCGTAGTAGCCTTATGCGCGGCAGGGTTAGCCTGATTGGTAAACTGGCTGGGAATAAAGCTGTTGGGCGTTTGCTCCGCCAGCTCCTGAGCCTTGGCGATAGCGCCCTTCATGCCCTGCGCGCCGTCGGTCAGCACCAGCTCGGCCCCGTAGGCCTTCAGCAGGTTGCGGCGTTCCACGCTCATAGTTTCCGGCATGGTTAAAATGATACGATAGCCCCGCGCCGCAGCTACGGCTGCCAGGCCAATACCCGTATTGCCGCTGGTCGGCTCGATAATAACTGCGCCCGGCTTCAATACGCCCTTAGCTTCAGCGTCGTCCAGCATCGCTTTAGCGATTCTGTCCTTCACGCTGCCTGCCGGATTAAAATATTCCAGCTTAGCCACAATCTTAGCTTCCAGCTTATTGGCTGCTTCATAATTTTTCAGCTCCAGCAGCGGCGTACCGCCAATCAAATCAGTAATGCTTGTGTAAATTGCCATAATCATTCACTCCTTTGATAATACCACTATTCATAGTTGTTTGATAGGCTTATTATACCGCCTTTTGCCAGCCTGTCAACTATATTCCGCTAAATTTTATTTTCTTGACAAGCTTTCGCTCTTAATGTATCATATGAAACATATTAAAGCAGTAGGATTTTAGGAGGTGCAGCCATGAGCCGCATAAAATTGCTTATCGATAAATTAGCGCGGCAGCACGATTTAAGCGACGCCGAGCTGCTGGCGTTAATTACATTAAAAGATGAAAATACTAACGCGCTGCTGGCTGCCGCCGCCGACAAAATCCGCCGCCAATATTACGGCGACGCCGTGTATATCCGCGGACTAATCGAATTTACCAATTACTGCCGCAACAACTGCTATTACTGCGGCATCCGCGCCGGTAACAGCCACGTCCAGCGCTACCGCCTGACGCAGGAAGAAATTTTAGCCTGCTGCCGCAATGGCTATGCCCTGGGCTTCCGCACCTTCGTCCTGCAGGGCGGCGAGGACCCTTACTTTACCGACGAGCGCATCTGCGCCATAGTCGCCGCCATCCGCGCCCAGCATCCGGACTGCGCCATTACGCTGTCCATCGGCGAAAAGCCCCGCGCCAGCTATCAGGCCTATTTTGACGCCGGAGCAAACCGCTATCTGCTGCGCCATGAAACGGCAGACCCTGCTCATTACGCTCTGCTGCATCCCGAAAGCATGAGTTTGGAAAACCGTAAACGCTGCCTGTTCGACCTTAAGGAAATAGGCTATCAGGTTGGCAGCGGCTTTATGGTGGGCTCGCCTTACCAGCAGCCCCATAATCTGCTCAGCGACCTGCGCTTTTTGCAGCGGCTCCAGCCCGATATGATAGGTATCGGCCCCTACATCACTCACGCGCAGACGCCGTTTAAAAACCAGCCCAGCGGCACGCTGACGCAAACCCTGCGCATGCTGTCCCTGCTGCGGCTGCTTTTCCCTTACGCGCTGCTGCCAGCCACTACTGCGTTAGGCACTATCGACCCTAACGGGCGGGAGCTGGGATTGCAGGCCGGAGGCAATGTGGTCATGCCCAATCTTTCGCCTGTCGGCGTGCGTAAGCTGTACGAGCTGTACGCCAATAAAATCTGCACCGGCGAAGAAGCCGCCCAGTGCCGCGGCTGTCTGGAGGCCCGCGTGCACGCCGCAGGCTACCGCATCGTTACGGACCGGGGCGACGTTAAAAGACAAATATGATATAATAGGTATGAGTTAGTCAACCCTCTAAAAAAGCCAGCGCCGCTGGCGCAGGGTTCAAGGAAACGAGGAAGGAAAAATGAACAAGACAGCGTTAATCGCCATGAGCGGCGGCGTTGATTCCAGCGTATCCGCTCTGCTGATGCTGGAAAAGGGCTTTGCCTGCACCGGCGTCACCATGAAGCTTTTTAATAATGAGGATATCGGCCTGCCCATCATGGACAGCAAATGCTGCAGTCTGGACGATATTGCCGACGCCCGCAGCGTCTGCGCCAAAATGGGTATCGAGCATTACACCTTTAATTACGGCGACAGCTTCCGTACAGCCGTTATCGACCGCTTTATCAATGCTTACATCAACGGGCAAACGCCTAACCCCTGCATCGACTGCAACCGTTATTTAAAATTCGGCGAGCTTTTCGCCAAAGCGCAGGAATTAGGCTGCGACTATGTAGTAACGGGTCATTACGCCCGCGTAAAATATGACGGGGAAAAGGGCCGTTACCTGCTGCTCAAGGCCTTGGACACGCAAAAGGAGCAAAGCTATGTGCTCTACTCGCTGACCCAAGAGCAGCTGGCTCACGTGCAGTTCCCTTTAGGCGAGCTGACTAAGCCACAGGTGCGCGCAATTGCGGAAAAGCACGGCTTTGTCAACGCGCATAAGCACGACAGTCAGGACATCTGCTTTATCCGCGAGGGTACTACCTACGCCGACTTCATCGAGCAGCGCACCGGGCGCAAATTTCCGCCGGGGAATTTTATCACTGCCGACGGCAAAGTGCTGGGGCGGCATAAGGGCATCATCCATTACACCGTGGGCCAGCGCAAGGGCTTAGGGCTGGCGCTGCCGGAGCCCATGTATGTGCAAAGCATCGACCCGGCGGCCAATACCGTTACTCTTTCTACTAACGCCGGGCTTTTCACTACTAAAGTAACGGCGACAGACATCAATCTTATCGACTGCGACCGCATCGACGAGCCGCGCCGCGTACAGGCCCGCATCCGCTATCACCAAAAGGAGCAGTGGGCTACCGTTACGCAGACGGACGACAACACGCTGCAGCTGGAGTTTGACGAGCCCCAGCGAGCCATTACCAAAGGCCAGGCGCTGGTTATGTACGACGGCGACGTAGTGGTCGGCGGCGGGCGTATTGTTTAAAGTATTCGAAAATTTTTATAACCCAGAGCATATTCTGCGCATAAAAAAACCCGCTTCCCAGCGGGCATTTTTATTGTCGCGCGACGTTATCCGGCCCCCTGCCGGCAGTGCTTTACTTTCAGCTCCTCCAAAAGTCCCCTCAATTGGCCGCTTCCACGACTCGCCTTTTATATTTTTACGGCGATAAATGTTCACGCGATACAGCACTGTTTAGAAAAATAAAAAACAACGGCGATAAAGACTAAGCTTTACAACGCCGTTGTTGTTTATGGTGCAATTATACAACTTCAATGGGTACTTGTAAATATTTTTTGCAGCATTTTCCAGAAAAAATTTCAATTTCCCGGCTTTTGCTTCAATATTTACACTTTAGCTTATTTTAGAAAGCGAATTTTTCTCCGGTCAGCAGCTCGTAGGCCTCGACATATTTAGCGATGGTCTTATCGATAACCTCCTGAGGCAGCTCGTAGCCGGAATCAGGATTTGCAGACAGCCAGTTGCGCACAAATTGCTTATCGTAGGAAGGCTGGTCGTGACCAACCTCGTAGCCTGCCAACGGCCAGAAGCGGGAGCAGTCGGGAGTAAGCATTTCGTCGCCCAAAACAACCTCGCCGTTTTCGTCCAGACCAAATTCAAACTTGGTATCGGCAATAATAATGCCGCGGGACAGCGCATAATCGGCGCATTTTTTATAAATAGCGATAGTGTAGTCGCGCAGCTTGAGAGCGTATTCCTTGCCGCGGCCCGGATACAGCTTCTCCAAAATTTCAATGCTTTGCTCTACGCTGATATTTTCGTCATGGTCGCCAATTTCAGCTTTAGTGCTGGGAGTAAAGATGGGTTCAGGCAGCTTTTGCGCTTCCTGCAAGCCTTCGGGCAGCTTAATGCCGCAAACCTCGCCGGTTTTTTTGTAGCTGGCCCAGCCGCTGCCGGTAATATAACCGCGCACAATGCACTCCACAGGCAGCATGGTCAACTTTTGGCATTTCATGCTGTTGCCGGTAAATTCGGGCTGCTGGAAAAATTCCGGCATTTCTTTAACGTCAACGGACAGCATGTGGTTAGGCACAATGTCCTTCGTAAAATCAAACCAGAACTTGGACAGCTGCGTCAAAACAGTGCCCTTCTTTTCAATTTTGTTTTTCAAAATAACGTCAAAAGCAGAAATGCGGTCGGTAGCAACCATTACGATGCTGTCGCCGATATCGTACATTTCGCGAACCTTGCCGGATTTAAACGGTTTATACTCTTGCATGGATAAAGCCTCCTACAATTTATTTGCTAATTGGATGTTAATAATAATATCACAACCGGCTTTAAAAGTCGATTATTTAACGCAGTTTTAGCAAAAATTTTTCTGCCGCTTATTTCATTTTAATCAGCTCGTAGGCCCGCGTGCCCAAGCCAATCTTTTCCGCATGGGCCAGGCAGGTCTGCCATTCGGATTCCGGCGTCGTGTTATGGAAATGGTCGTGCCCGACGCAGCCTGCCGCATCCTTCGCCAAATGCTCGCCTAAAACGGAATTTGCCACAGGCGGCGCAGCGTTGACCAAATCGGCGCAGGCCTGATCCAGAGCCACAGGGTCAAAGGAAGCCAGCATACCGATATCCGGCACGATGGGCGCGTCGTTTTCACCGTGGCAGTCGCAATAGGGCGATACGTCCACAATCAGGCTGATATGGAAGGTCGGGCGATCCTGACAAATGGCCTGCGCATATTCTGCCATTTTCTTATTCAGATTTTCCATGCTGGCGTCGTTAAGCGCATGAATGGCGTCCATGGGACAAGTGCCCAGGCAGCGGCCGCAGCCTACGCATTTATTGATATCGATAGCCGCTTTGCCGTCGGTAATCGCAGGCGCGCCGTGAGCGCAAATTTTTACGCAGCGCCCGCAGCCCACGCATTTCTTTTGGTTTACCTTAGGCTTGCCGTCGTTGTGCATTTCCATTTTACCGGCGCGTGAGCCGCCGCCCATGCCAAGGTTTTTAATAGCGCCGCCAAAGCCGGTCATCTCATGGCCCTTAAAATGCGTTAATGAAATAACGATATCCGCGTCCATCAAGGCGCGGCCAATCTTGGCTTCCTTCACCAGCTCGCCGTTCTTCACCGGCACATAGGCCTCGTCCGTACCCTTCAAGCCGTCGGCAATAATTACATGGCAGCCGGTGGAAAAGGGGCTGAAGCCGTTTTCATAAGCCGTATCCAAATGCTCCAGCGCATGCTTGCGCCGCCCCACATACAGCGTGTTGCAGTCCGTCAAAAAAGGATTGCCGCCCAATTCTTTAACCACATCCACCACAGCCTTGGCATAATTAGGCCGCAGATAGGAGATATTGCCCGGCTCGCCAAAGTGAATTTAAATGGCTACAAACTGCTTTTTAAAGTCAATGTCGCCAATGCCAGCCTTCTTCATCAGCTTTTGCAGCTTCTGCGGCATGCTGGCTCCTCCGTAAGGCGTGCGAAAATCAGTAAAATAAACCTTTGCCTTTTCCATAGTTTTCCCTCCGTTTGTCTTCAGCTTAGCAGGCCGCCGCGGCAAGCGCCGGCCTTCTTTATTACAGCAAGCCGCCCAGGCGCAGCATCGACGTATCCACAAATGGTTCTCCTAAATTACGCCCCGGCACAAAGCTGCCGTGGCAGTCGCTGCCGCCGCTTATCAGCAGCCCATGCTTAACGCAGTGCCGCAGCAGGCGCTTCGTGCCCTCCTCCGTATGCCCGGAATGATAGCATTCAAAGCCGTCCAAAGGCTCTGTGCGCAGCAAGTCCATCACGCGCTCCAGCCCGGGGCCATGAAAGCCGCTGGCAGCATGGGCGCAAATGGCTACGCCTCCGGCTCCCTTGATCGCGTCCACCACCTGCCCGATCGCAGGAAATGTTGGAAAGCCTAAATCATGCTCTGGCGTAAAAATACGCTGGAAGAAATCATTAACGCCGCTGCACAGCCCCTTATCCTGCAAATAAGCCAGCGCCCGCCAGCCGCCGCGCCGCCGGTCGTAGGTATAACGGGCAAATTCCGCCGCGTCCACAGGCCAGCCATCGCGCTGCAGCAAGGCGATGCTGTCCACATCCTTCTGCTCCAGCAGCGCTTCGTTATGCTGCAAAAGCTCTAGCAAATGCTTGTTGGCAATATCGATGCCGTAGCCTAAAATATGAAAGGATAAATTCTCCTTAGTCGAACAAATTTCTGCCGCCGGTAACAATTTAACGCCCGCCGCCGCAGCCAGCCGCTGCGCTTCCGCCACATTAGCCACGCTGTCGTGGTCCGTAACGGCAATAGCCCCCAGGCCAACTCTCAGCGCCTGCTCCACTAATTCCTGCGGCGTCCAAGTTCCGTCGGACGCGGTAGTGTGAATATGCAAATCAACGCGCATCTCCAGCCGCCTCCTCTTCGCAAATATGACAGCCGCACTTTCCGGGAGCAGGCCTGCTGCCCGCACGGCGGCGTCCTACAACGCCGCTGCCTAAAAACAGCGCCGTACCCGTCAGCACAATAGTACCGCCCGGCGCCAGATTGGCGTAATAGGAAACAGTCAGCCCCAAAGCCACGGACAGCAAGCCGTAGGCCATGCTCTGCATAATTGTTCCCGCAAAGCTGCGCGCCGTCTGCAAAGCGCAGGCCACAGGAATAACCAGCATAGCCGATACCAAAAGCAAGCCCACAATGCGCATGGACAACGCTACCGTCAGCGCAGTCAGCAGCGCCAGCAATAAATTCAGCCGTTCCACCGGCAGCCCCGCTACCCTGGCCGATGTTTCGTCAAAGGTAAGATATTGCAGCGGCCGGTAAAATAGAACCACAAAAATTATCGTACACAAGCCTAAAAGCGCGACGATCATTAAATCCCTGCCGCTGACCGTCATCAGACTGCCAAAAAGTACGCTGCTTAAATTAAAGCCGCCCTCCTTGTTCAACCCTGTAAAAATTACCGCCAGGCCCATGCCGCTGTAAAAAAAGATCGCCAGCACCATATCCGCCGCGTCACTTAAACGCACCCGCACCCGCTCGATGGCCAGCGCTCCCAGAACGGTCGCCGCCGCCGCGCTCAGCACAGGGCTATAGCCCCACAGCGCCCCTCCGGCCACACCGGCAAAGGCGATATGCCCAAGGCCGTCGCCAATCAGCGATTGCCGCCGCAGCACCAGAAAGCTGCCGATAAGCGGGCAAATAACGGCCATAATCAGGCCTGCCAGCCAGGCGCGCTGCATAAATTCCATCTCAAACATTTCCAGCATAACAAAACCTCTATCTGTAAAAATAACCGTGCTTATGATGATGCTGCAACGCCGCGTGCACCTCGCCTCTAAAGCAAATGCCGTGGTCGATGCACAGCGCGCTTTTTGCAGCCTCCGCCGCCAGCTCCAAATCGTGGGAAATCATTACGATGGTCACGCCCTGCTCCCGGTTAATACGCTTGAGCATCGCGTACAGCTCCACTTTAGACGCCGTATCGATACCCGTCGCCGGTTCGTCCAGCAACAAAATTTCCGGCCGCTTCACCATAGCTCGCGCCAGAAAAACCCGCTGCTGCTGCCCGCCGCTCAACTCGCCTATTTTACGCTTGCGCAAAGCCGTCAAATTAAACGCCGTCAGCGCCTCGTCCACCGCTTTACGCTCCTGCTGACCAAAACGGCGCAGCAAGCTGCCGGAGGACAGCAGGCCCAGGGACGCTACCTCCTCCACACTGATAGGAAATTCCCGCTGCAGCTTCGCCGGATTTTGCGGCACATAACCAATTTTCTGCCACTCGCTGAACTCCGCAATAGGGCGGCCAAAATAATAAATCTCGCCCGCCGTCGGCTCCAAGGCGTGAGCCAGCATTTTCATCATCGTACTTTTGCCTGCGCCGTTAGCGCCGATGACGGCCACAAAATCTCCCTGGGGAATGTCCAAATCGAGATTATGGAATACCCAGCCGTCGCCGTAATCGAAGCCCAAACCGCGCACCGTAATAATATTTTTAACTGCCATTCTAGCTCCTCTGCTATTCGTTCAAGGCCTTCGCCAAATTGTCCGCATTGCGCTCCATAATTTTTAAATAATCAAGACCGGCCTGCCGCCCTTCCTCATCGACTCCCTCCAAAGGGTCCAGCACCGCCGTCTGCACGCCCGCCTCCTTGGCGACCAGCCCGGCAATTTTGGGGTCGGTCAGCGTTTCAAAAAAGATATAGCGCACGCCCTCCTGCCGCACCGTTTTTATCAGCCGCTGCAAGTCTGCAGGCGTCGGCTCCGCCTCCGGCGAAATTCCCGTAACGCTCAGCTGGTGCAGTCCGTAATCCGCCGCTAAATGGCCGAAGGCCGCATGCGCCGTCACGAAAACCTTTTTCGGCGCCATCCGCCCAATCTGCGTCAGCCGTGCGTCCAACTCCTTTAAGCGAGCGAGATAGTCCCGGCTGTTGCGTTTGTAAATAGCCGCGTGCTCCGGGTCGGCCGCGCATAAAGCCTCCGTAATGCGCTCCACCTCCACCATAGCCCGCTTAGGGCTAATCCACACATGCGGGTCCTGCACACCGTCGCGATTAAACAAGCGTGCGCCCGCCTCCACCGGCATAATGCCGCGCTCGCTTAAAGCCTCCAGAGCCTGCTGCGCCCACGGCTCCACCATGCCGTTGTACACAAAAACTCTGGCGTGTCCCAGGCGCGTCAAATCCCGCGGCGAAGGCTCCCAATCGTGGGGCTCCGCGCCGTCAGGCACCATGGTCATAACCTCCACCTGTTCGCCGCCAACGCCGCGGACAAATTCCGCCATCGGATAAAAGCTGGCCGCCACCAGCAGCTTATCGGAAGCGGGCCGCTGCATCGGGCCGCAGCCCGCCGTAATATTCATCAATAGCAACAATAAAAAAATAAATACCTTCATAATCATAGAATATTGCATTGCACAGCATCTGTCAACCTCTTTCACAGCAAAAGCCGCGCGCCCAGCCTTCAAGCGCGCTAAATAAAGAACTGCCGGAAGAACGCTTGCAGCGCCCTCCCGACAGTTTGAAAGGATGTGATGTAAGATGTGATGGAATATGAATTTATCTTTTCAAGTCCAAGCGAAGCGGCGCATCAGCCTTCGATAGCGATGTACTTTTTCTCTTCAACTTGTTGAGGAGCAACCTTTGGCACCGTAACCTTCAGGATGCCGTCTTCAAATCTGGCTTTGATGTCTTCTTGTTTGACGGCTTCGCCAATGTAGAAGGTTCTGGAGCATTCGCCGGTATAACGCTCGCGGCGGATATAAACGCCCTCGTCGTTCTTTTCTTCTTTCTCCACGCCTTTAGACGCGCTGATGGTCAGGTAACCGTTTTCCAGCTTAGCGCTGACGTCCTCTTTCTTAAAGCCCGGCAGGTCGATATCCATTTCATAAGCCGCGTCCGATTCTTTAATATCGGTCTTCATAACGTTCTGCGCATGCTTGCCATACAACGAGTTGCGGCGGCCGAAAAATTCTTTTTCAAACGGGAAATTCATAAAATCATCAAATAAGCTTTCGCCAAATACGCTAGGTAACATCATAAGTCATTCCTCCAATTTATATGCCTTGCCCCGCCAACGGGCGAAGCAATTTGTAAGTTAAACTGTAACTTGGAAATGCCCGCTTACTCTTTTCAGCTCTCATTTCTTTTGTTAATTATGTTATACCACTCTTTGTTAGCACTGTCAAGCAGCGAGTGCTAAAATTTGTATTATTTTACAAAATCAACACATACATAATAATTTCGTCACAATTATTGTGTTCATAGCATTACTCTAGCAATTTAAGCAATAACAGAAACAGGCAACATACTGCGGTAAAACTGCCCTCGTCCGCAACGCGCACGCCCATAATCAACGGCAGCCAAAAAAATTTACCGTCCAAGCGGCAACAGCTAATTGCATAAGCCATTGCCTTGTACTATAATAAATAAAACAAAACAGAAAGAAGGCCTGCCCCATGAAATTACCGGATAAAAAATATATCGCGTCCTTTGACATCGACGCGCAAAACACGTTTACTCCCGTTTGCCCCGACGAGCTGCCCGTAGCCGAAGGCGACCAAATCGCCGGCGAACTTAACGCACAAGCGCAATTTGCCAGCCTGCGCCTGGCGTCGCGCGACGCGCACAGCACCTGCGCCCTGTGGCTCAGCGACGAGCAAAATCCGCCGCTCTCCCCGATAGCAGGCCATCCAGACCTCGATATCCGCTGGCCCGCGCACGCCATCATCGGCACGAAAGGCTTCGACTTCATCGAGGGCCTCGACCCCGCCGCCTACGATTTCCAAATTTTTAAAGGCATCGAACCGGACAAACACCCCTACGGCGCCTGCTACCATGATTTAAAAAATACTTTATCCACCGGCGCTATCGAATACCTGCGCTGCCACGGCATCACCACCGTTATCTGCGGCGGTCTGGCTACCGATTACTGCGTCAAGAACACCGTGCTGCAGCTTAAAGCCGCAGGCTTCGACGTAATTTTAAATTTAGCGGCCTGCCGCGGCATTGCTCCCGACACCGTATCCCAAGCCATCAAAGAAATGCGTGACGCAGGCGTACAGATTATCAGCTGCGCCGCCGAGCTGACAGAATAAAATCTATAATATGCATAGAAAAAGCATCCGCCGTAAAAGACGGATGCTTTATTATTTTTGTAATACCAATCAATATTCCCAACGCAGGCCCAAGCCAACCATAGTCGTGCTGTCGTCGGCATTTTTTACATAGCCGACATTATCGACCATAGCGTAACCTATCATAGCGTCAAGATACATATCTTTTTTCAGCTTCTTGGCGTAATTGATTTGGAATTCCTGCATCCTAGGATTGTTAGTTTTATGGCGGTCAAAATCAGTATTGGTATACTGGAAGCCGATGCGGTCGCCGTTATCCATATAATGGTTGATGATAGCGCTGCATTCTAAAGTATCCTTACCCATGGACGCGCCCATGATATCGTCCTTATACGTCCACCCGTTTTCAAAAGTACCGTGGCTATACCACCATTCGTTAGTCTTAGCCGCTTCTAAGCGCAAATCCCATCTGCCGTCGCTGGAAAGCTGCGGGAAGTATAGTCCCGCGCTGTAAGCATACTCACAGGGCAGGCCGCCAGCCTGGTCCTCGCCGTAGGCAGAACCGTAAACCTGCATGCCGGGGAACTTAAGGCGGAAATCGACGCCGCCGATATCGTTCCATTGGTCGTCCGCTTCAGCATTCTCACCAAAAAGCCAATCCTTGTTCAAGCTCTTAGCCATGGACACACGCTCCAAGCCAAAGGTAAAATTATCGCTGGGCGTAATATCCACGCGAACACCTAATAAATCAAGCCCATCGTTTTCTTTTTGCCATCTATCACTACCGGCTGGGAAGAAACCCTCAGCCTGGTCGCGCCTGTTGCCTTCCATCTGACTATAGAAAACATTGACGTTAGCCTTGCCTAAGAATTTCAAAAAGCCGTTGTCAAAGGTATGGGGTTCCAGCAAGTTCAGCTTGACCATAGTGTGCGGCGTAGCGTTATTGCTGAATACAAACGCGCCCTTATTGCCTTTGCCGCCCCATTGCAAGGGCTGCTTGCCAACCTCGATGCCCCACACGCCCAAATGCGTCTTTACATAGCCTTCCTCA
The DNA here is from genome assembly GCF_905212365.1 of uncultured Phascolarctobacterium sp. Lineage (GTDB taxonomy): Bacteria > Bacillota > Negativicutes > Acidaminococcales > Acidaminococcaceae > Phascolarctobacterium_A. Next base: position 18,579 of record NZ_CAJMEH010000003.1, on the reverse strand, counting down.
AGGCTGGCGTCGCCGTGCTCGTCCTTATCGTAGCTGAAACGCGGCGTCAAGCTTAAAGCAAAGTCCTTATTGATACTACCGGAAATATTCAGCTTGCCCACGGCATTAAAGCCGTCGCCGTAACGGTAGCCGTTATTATTTTTATTCAAGGGCTGCCAGTGAGCGTTAATTTTTTGTCCAATAGAAGGTATATCTTGATGCTTATAATTATTATTACGATAATCGTAAGTAGTATGGTCAGCGTCTACATAAGAAAAAGCAACCGATGCGCTGCGCAGCTTGACATTGCTCTCAAAACGCTGCTTTTCGCCCTTTACATAAGCAATTTCTTCCGCTAAATCAGCAGCCATTTCATCGTAATAAACCTTCAAATAATCCGGCATACCGGCTGGATTGATGGAAGCAATCCATTTAGCCATATCCAAACGGCTATAGGGTTTGGTGCCGCTGGGCATATCCTTAATATAGCCCATACCTTCCAGCTTATCGACATAATCATAGTACCTGCTGTCAAGCGATACGTTGCTTGTAACAAGCGGAGACGCCGCCGCTATGGAACAACATGCTAATAAAGCCACAACTGCGCCTGCAGCAAAAATCTTTTTCATCTAAACTTAAACCTCCTGCCTTTGCCGTGCACCAAAACGCACAATGCACAGATGCATAACAAGGAAAACTTTAATAATAACGCTTTACCTTCCAGTATCCCTTAGACGCCATTGTCCCCCCCGCTATTACTTTTGTCTTCCGTTCCATAATAATAATAGTAACCGTAATGATGACTGGCGGCAATATCCACCTTATTCAGCACTACGCCCAAAAGGTGCGCGCCGCCCTGCTCCAATTTAGTCTTGGCCTCTTTAGCGATAGCCGGGCTTACCTCGCCCGCCGCAATAACCAAAATCGTACCGTCGACCTTGCCGCTGATGACGGCGGCATCCGTTACCGGCATAACCGGCGGCGTGTCTACCAAAACATAATCGAAATTCTGCTTCAGGGTATTCAATATATCAATCATATTCTGGTTGCCCAAAAGCTCGGAAGGATTGGGCGCCACGGGGCCGCTGGTCAGCACATACAGGTTTTCCACATTCGTCGCCTGAATGATTTCCATAACGTCGCTGCCTGTAGCGATGCAGTTACTCAAGCCCTTATTATGCAGCTTGAACATTTTATGCTGCGTTGGATTGCGGAAGTCGCAATCCAAAAGAACTACTTTATAACCGGCCTGCGCCATAACTACCGCCAGATTGCCGATAGTAGTGCTTTTGCCCTCGTTAGGCGTAGCGCTGGTCAGCAAGATAGACTTTAGCTCCTTGCCCGCAATATTAGAAAATTTGATATTCGTTCTAATCGTTCTGTACGCTTCGGATACGGGAGATTTAGCATCCGTGTGCGCAATCAAGGTTACTTCTTCCATACAGCCCTCCAAAGCTTCTGCCATGCGCTGAGATTTTCTACTTCCTTAGCTTCGTTCAGAGATTCGTTGCTGGGAACCTGCGCCAAAACGGGCAAGCCCAAATAGGTTTCCACATCGTCGCTGGTCTTGATAGTCCTGTTCATCAGCTCGCGAGCGATAACGAAACCGCTGCTGCCGAACAAACCCAGCAAGAAGGACAACACCAAAGTCAACGCCTTCTTAGGCTTGACCGGTTTTTCCGGCAGCGTCGGATTATCGACCACCTGCACCTCGGTGGATACGGCAACCTCGGCAACCTTCGCTTCCTCCAAGCGTTTAGCCAGCATTACGTAAATTTCCTGAGCCACGCGAGCGTCGCGCAGCAGGGACAAATACTGCTGCTCCGTTTCGGACAAAACCTGAACGTCTTTATTATAGCGTTCTTCAAGTTGGCTGATGGTGTTCAAATTACTTTGCGCCACGTTCAGTTCCGCTTCGCTCTTAAACTTATCGGCCAACAAGCCCTGATGTACCTGGTTGGTAGAAGAAGTTTGCAAGGAAGCGATTTTGTTAATTTCTTCGTCCATGCTGCGGCGCAGGCCGGCGATTTCCCTGTTCACTTCAACGACCTTGGGATGCTTTTCCGTATATTTATCGAGGTAATCGATGCGTTCGGCTTCCAACTCAGCCAAGCGCTTTTGATAAGCGGTAATAACGTTGTTATCCGCAATGCTGGCGGAATTATTCTGCAGCTGGCCGCTGACCGCGCTGTTGCGCGCTTTAGCTGCTTCCAAAGCCACCTGGTTTTCGGCGCGCAGCTTATCTACCAAGCTCAGCTTATCGGCGGCCATTTTAATCTGGTCGTCAGGGGAAAGTACGTTATTTTCCTTTTTGAACTCCGTAACCTTGGTTTCTGCGTCGTTCAATTCCTGCTTGGAGGATTTTACGCGCTCTTCGATAAATAAGCGCGTAGTTTTTTGTTCGCCGCGCACCAAATCGGTCAAGCGGGACAAAAAGCCGTTAACCAATAATTGGTTGGCCTTTTGCGCGTCCTCGGCGGTTTTGGCGTTCACCTTAACCTCCATGATTTCCGTATCCTTAAACGGATTGGTAGTTACGCGCTTTTCCAGATAATTTTCATAGCGGGGGTATAAGCCGTCGTCGTCGGCCTCCTCCGTAGCTTCGATTACCGGCACAACTACGCTGCGGCTCTTTAAAATCTCAGCGTAGGTGCTCATGAGCTGCTTGGTAGCCATCGCGTTGCCCATGGGCATGGATTCCAAAATGGAACTGCCAATGCCCTTAGGCTGCTTCACGCGCAGCAAGGCTACGGATTCATACGTCGGCGGCACGATAATCAGGTACAGCGCGGCTGCCGCTACGCAGCCCAGCGTCGCTTTTCTGATAGTCGGCACATTCTTTTTTATTACGTTCCATAAATCGCGTAAATCAATTGTAATTTCTTGCTCGTCCACGTCTATACTCCTTAATTGTCCTCGTTGTCTTTGACTTCGCTTACCATGTAAATACCGCTCAAGAACGGCAGAATATCTCTCTGGAAGGTAATCTTACCGTTGCTGGTCAGATATACGCAATCGCCCTCGTTCAGCACGATATTCTTACTTGTATCGCCTTTAGTAAGCAGCTCGTTAATATTCACCTTCAGGAAAGGCTCCTGCTCGCCGCGGCGGATAACGAAAATCTTTTTCTTACCGGATTTTTCCGTAAAGCCTTCGGCCTTAGACAAAGCGTCCAACAAATTATGGCTCTTTTCTAATTCGTACAGACCTTGTTTTTTAATCTCGCCTAAAACGTAAACCCGCGTCGTGCCCAGTTTAGTAATATTAATCGTTACCAACGGGTCGACGATGTATTCGCTCAGCCTGTCGGTAATTTCCTGCGTTACCTGCGCTACAGTTTTACCATTAACGTCTACCTCGCCAATCAAAGGCATGGACATTTTGCCGTCAGGGCGTACGACATAGGGGTTATTAGTTGCCGTAGGCGGACTGCTCAAATCAGGATGATTATAAACGGTCAGCTGTAATTGATCGCCGCCGCACATAATATAGTCGGCGGGGTCGGCAGCCAGCGCCCCGTTGAAGGGCAACAAAATACTGCCTGCCAGCAATGCTGAAAACAATAACTTTTTCATACTCCACTCCTTATCCAAAAAGCTTACTCCAAAAGCTCTTCTTTTTTTCTATTTTTTGTAAGCGCTGCGGCAGCTTGACTATTATGTCCTCATTAGCCAGCAGCTTCCTGGGATTATCCACACAAATCGCCCGCGCCTGCTGTTCGCCGACTAATTCCGCCAGCCGCGCACGCGCATGGGTCAAATCCGTATTGCGTATTTTCACTCTATGAGCATCGCTGCCAAAGAAGCAAATCAAACCGTTCTTCAACAAAAATTCTGCTTTCTGGCGCACATGCTCGCCAAATCTGCCGGTTACGCTGCCGCCGTTCATTTGAGTCAGCAAGCCGCCGTGCATCCATTTCAACAACCGCTCCGGCTGTTCCATCAGCATATTATTGCGCTCCGGATGCGCCAGTACCGGACAGATACCCTTCAACTGCAATTCATACCAAAAATCTTCCACATAATCGGGAATAGTCATGGCAGGTAATTCGACTAATAAGTATCTCGTACCGCCTATGCAATAGCAGCGCTCGTCCTCTTTAAACAAATCCAAAATATCCCAGTTCATTTCAATTTCCGCGCCGGGATAAATAGTCAAATCTAATTTTTCTTCAGTCGCTATACCGCGCAGCTCGGCGACGCCATCCTGAATTCTCTGCCAGGACGGACAATTAGTGATTTCAATAACATGGGGCGTAGCCACAATATGCTTCGTCCCACAGGCTGCCGCCATACGCAGCAGCTCTCTGGAAGTTTCAATATCAGGAGAACCGTCGTCAATACCGTAAATTATATGAGAATGAATGTCATACATCGTTTCTCGCCTGCAGCAAAATACCTGCTGCCGCTACTACACCTCCGCACTTTATTGAACGATAAAGTTTTCATTATGTCAATATACCTTTGAAATTATAATTATTATATCACTTGGCAGATAGCACAGCAAGCCGCCAAGCCATAAATATTCAGTTTTCTAAGCTTCTTTATTAATATTTTTTCACTGTTGGCTTAATATAAACTGTAAACAGAATACAGCCAGTGAAAACTCAGCAAATCGCCGGACTCTCTGTACATTATTTATCTACAATGCGCAGTCCATGGCTGCGGCCCGTCAGCGATTGAGCGCCGCGCTCCGTAATGACGTAAGTATTTTCCGTGCCGACTAAGCCCAACCCCGGCAGCGCTATTTTAGGCTCCACGGCAAAAACCATTCCCGGCTGCAGCTGCTGTGTAAAGCCCTTGGCAATAGCCGGAGCTTCGTCCATAACCAGGCCGATGCTGTGCCCTAAAAATTTACCGCCGTTCATAAAGCCGTCGCCGTAAACATTATTGAATTTCGCCATCGTGCGCAGGTACAGGCTTTCCACCGTTACGCCGGGGGCCATCATGGAAACGACCTCCTGCTCAAGCTCCAGGCAGCGCTCCTGCGCGTTCAAAATTTTCTGCGCCTGCTCGTCCTTTTTAATATCGCCGTAATAGTAAACCACGGTTTTATCCGTATGATAGCCGTCGAAGCCGCAGGGAATATCCAAATACACCAAACGTCCCGGCTGCAACTTGCGGAACGCGTTTCCGATGGACTGCACCGCAATACAGGTGCCGTTGGTGCCGCCGGGGCCATCAAAGGCCGTGCGCACCAGGCCGCTCTTACCAAAGGCCGCAATACCGATAACCTCCTCGCCCATGGGCAGGTTAAAACGCGCGATGCCGTGAGAACCACGCATCACCATTTCGCTGTACAGCTCGATAGCAAGCTGCGCCTCGCTGACGCCGCCCCGAATCATCCCCGGAGCAACCACATCCAGCACCGTTTCGTGAATAGCGCCGCTGGTCGCCATCATTTCCAGCTCGTACTTGCTTTTCACCATGCGCAAATCCTGCAGCACACCGTCGATGGAGCCAATCTCCTCAAACGCAAAATACTTGCGCAGCAAGCGTTCCCAATCCACCGTCGCTTTTCTTACTTCCATATACATAATCTTCGGCGCGTTACCATAATAGGCTGCCGCCTCACGGAAGCTGCGCATCGGACGGATATCGTCGAAATGGGATTCGTTGCAGGCACGGTCGTAGCTGCGGCGCACCCACAGAATCGCATCCTGCGGACGAATCAGCAGCACCCCCTCCTGCATAGTGCCGGTAAAATAATACATAGCGATTTTGTGATTTATCGCCGCCATCTCCCAGCCGGGATGCGCTTTATCCATGGCCTGACGGAAGGCCTGCAAACGCTTTTCCAGCTCGCTGGCAGGAACCGGTCTGATTTTATCGGTAAAAACAGTAGCTTTTTCTAAAATTGCCATAATACCACCCTCGCAATACACAACAAGCAGCCGCTTTAACGGCTCATAAATACTTTAAAATTTCCTTAGCGTGCGGCAAAATTATATCCGGCTTAATGCTTCCCTGCTCCACGTCCTCCATAGTAGCTTCGCCGGTCAGCACCATAATGGACAAAATATCGTTGTTCAGCCCAAAGGCAATATCCGTCGCCAAGCGGTCGCCCACCATAGCGATTTCCTCTTTAGCATAGCCTGTTTTGTCCAGCACCACGTCCACCATATATTTATAGGGCTTGCCGAAAATCAGCTGCGGCGTTTTTCCGGTCGCCGTTTTAATCAGTTCCAGCATTGCGCCCGTATCGGGAATAAATTCGCCGCCCTCAATAGGACAGCGCACGTCCGGGTGTGTAGCCACATAAGGCACGCCCTTGTCAATCAAACGGCAGGCAATGCTCAGACGCTCGTAGGTCAGCGTTTGGTCAAAGCCTACGACAACATAATCCGCGCCCTCGTCCAACGTATTGGTCAGCGTAAAGCCCGCTTCCGCTACCGTTTGCAGCAGCTGCGGTGTGCCCAAAACGAAAAGCCGCGCTCCCGGCTGATGCTTGCGCAGCCAATTAGTCAAAGCGTCGGAGGAAATCAAAATATCCTGCCGCGTTACCGGCACGCCAAGGCCGTTCATTTTATTTACATAATGCTCGTGGCTGCGGGAGGAATTATTGGTCAGCAGGTAATAATCGCGGCCTGCCGCCTTCAGCTTCTCAAAAAAGCCCTCCATACCCGGTATCAGCTCATTTCCTAAATTGATAGTGCCGTCCATATCAAACAAAAAGCACTTTATTTTTTTTATGCGTTCATAAGCGTAAGTCATCTGCGTTCCCCCAAGGTTATCACAAAATTTCAAGACACTACTATTATATAGCATCTTGCTGTCAAAAGCTATTTTTTATGTTAGAATATCAAGAGAAGCTAATCTCAAACTAGAGCAAGGAGTACACAATGAAATACACCACTATCATTTTCGATTTAGACGGTACGCTGCTGGATACGCTGCAGGATTTAGCCAACGCTACCAATTACACTTTAGGTAAGCACGGCCTGCCCCTGCGTACCGTAGATGAAGTACGTCAATTCGTCGGCAACGGCATTCGCAATCTTATCGCCCGCGCCGTACCCGCCGGCACCTCGCAGGAAATTCAGGAAGCCGTTTTTGCCGACTTCAACCTTTATTACAAAGAGCACTGCGCCGATAACACCCAGCCCTATCCCGGCATTCTGCCGCTTTTGGCCGAACTGCGGAAGCAGGGCTGCCAAACGGCCATCGTCTCCAACAAAGCGGACTACGCCGTGCAGGAGCTGGCACAGCAATATTTTCCTAACCTGCTGGACGCAGCCTGCGGCGAACGCCAGGGCATCGCCCGTAAGCCGAAGCCCGATATGCTGCTGGCTATTATGGAGCAGCTACATGCTGATAAAAACAGCACCATCTACGTCGGCGATTCGGACACCGACCTTTTAACCGCAAAAAATACCGGCGTGCCCTGCATCGGCGCTTGCTGGGGCTTCCGCGGCCGCCAGTTTTTAATCGACCACGGCGCGCAATTATTAGCGGAAAAAGCCAGCGACATTTTACAATTATGCAAATAAAATACAGCTAAAAAACCAGGCGCAGTGCAACGCCTGGTTTTCTTTATTATAAGCTTGCTGCGTTCACCTGCCATAAGCCCGCCGCCAGCTGCCTGCTTTCACCCTGCAAGGTAATTACGCAGCCGACGCCTAAGTATAAGCCCAGCCTCTCAGCATAAGGCTGCAAGACCACCGCAATCTTTTGCAGCTTCTGCACATTCACCGCATCTTTACTAATAAAAACAGGATACAGCGTACTTTCCCAGCGTATCAGCAAATTTATTTCCTTATTATTAGAATCACGATAAAAGCGCCACTCGGGCACAATACCCTGCCGTAAAAAGCCTTCGCGCAAAATATTGACAACGTAATTCTCATACAAATTTTTAAAATACAAGCTCGGAACTAACGCCGAAGCATCATAAAGCCGCAGCAAATACGCAGCAGCAGCGGTGTCTCTAAAGTAAAGCTTAGGCGCTTTGACCAATCGCTTACCGGCAATATCATCCACTGGCTGCAAAAAATAAATCACTCCGGCTCCCGCCAAAAACTGCAGCCACTGCTTAACCGTAGGCGCGCTGATGCCCACGCTATTAGCAAGCAAAGCATAATTGACTACTGACCCGCTCATACCGGCGGCAGCGCACAGCAGGCGGTACAGCGCTATATCGTCACTGACAGGCGTATGCTCCATAATGTCGTGCTGCAAGGTCTGATGAATATACTGGGACGCCGCCTGCCGCCTGTCTGCGCCAAAGCTTCCCTGAACAATTGCCGTCAGTACGTCGCGCTTATTTTCCCGCTGTAAAATTTGCTCCAGGCATTGCCCCGTTGGCAAAAACGTATACTGCCCTACGGCATCTGCCGCAGCCAAAGGTAAATCCATAAATACTGCGGCGCCGTCCTCGCCTGTATTAACCGTCTGCTGTAAAAAACAGCTTTGCCCACAGCTGGCAAGTATTTGCCCCAACGGCAAGCCGCTGCGCAGTAAGCATGGCAGCAAAGCAGGCACATAATGCAAATGAGCCAAATAAACAGGCAATGGTAAATTACCTGCGAAAGCCTCAACGTCTTGCTCCACCTGCATGCGAACGCTGGGCAATGAGCAATCCACCGCATGATAGCCGGCCGTCAGCCCACGCAGCAAAGTATTTTGATGCTCGCTGCCGCAAGTACGCAAAATTACAAGCTTATTATTCAATTGTAACGTGCCAATAGTTTTTTGCAAATCAATCATGGTAGCCTTTCTTGAAGGATATTGTAAAATAGTACCCTTGTATATATTTTTATTATATGTTATACTAACATTGAAAAATTACATAAGTAGGGCGGTACCTTACGGTATCTATTTAGCAGTATCTCCGTTCTGTTTTTGCAGAGCGCCGGTACTGCTTTTTTGTTTTACCCCATTCTGCTTATGTATTTTCACTCAAAATCTTTAAATCAAAGGCATGAGATGGAAAGGAGGCCGGACTGGCTGCCCGGCTTCCTTGTCCAAATATATTGTAATAGGAGATGAAAGTATGCCCAACGAATTTGTCAAGCCGGAATATCTTGAAGCCATTGCGCGCCTGCGTCTTATCGATGATTTCTTTATGCGCAAGGCCTTTGAAAACAATATTCCAGCCGCCGAGCTTCTCTTGCGTATCATCCTGCATGATGATAAAATTAAGGTGGTAAGAGCGCTAAGCCAATATGTTGTCAGCAACCTTTACGGACATTCAGCACAGCTGGACTTACTTGCCCAAGACGCTAATGGTAAGTACTTCAATGTAGAAATACAAAGCGCCAGTGAAGGAGCTTCGCCGCAGCGCGCCCGTTACTACGGCGGCGTCGTCGATACTGCGCATTTTTCCAAAGGTATCGATTACCATGAGCTTTTTGAAACTTATGTAATCTTTATTACGCAGGACGATATTTTAGGCGAAGGCCGCCCTATTTACCACATCGAGCGTAAGATTGAGGAAAGCGGAGCCAGCTTTAACGACGGCTCCCACATTATTTATGTCAACGGCAATTGCCGTTACGACCAAACTGCTTTAAGCAGGCTGATGCACGATTTTTTCTGCACAAGCGCTAGTGATATGCATTATAAACAATTACAGGAACGTGTAAAATACTTGAAGGAAACCGAGGAAGGAGTGCAAACTATGTGCAAGATTATTAATGATTTATCCGATGTCGCATTTGCTAGAGGCATTGCCCAAGGCGAAGCTCGTGGTGAGGCCCGCGGTGAAGAGCGTTTCGCTTTACTGATGCAAAAGCTTTATTCCCTTGGTAGAACGGATGATGCGCGGAGAGTATCTATAGATAAAGATTATCGGAATGCCCTAATGAAAGAATTTGCTATTCAGTAAAAGCTACCGTTGTGCAGCCCACGCCACAGCTTCATATTGCAAACTAGAGGACGGCGCAGGCCGTCCTTTTTTATTATTATAAGCATAAGCCTCTACCTATATATAAAAAATCCTGATGTAGTAAAGAAAAAAGGAACACCTAATCTAGTAATATACTGTGCTATAATGCACAATATATTTTGGCTATCATACGGAATTCCAATATGAAGCGTTAATATCAAAGAAGCCATTACAAATTTTAGAATATCTATAGTTTTATATTGTTGTTGTCCATTTAATTCCATCAAACCATTTTCTCATTTTTGATTAAGCTTCTAAGATTATTTATATCTTTAACAAGAAACATGTGTACTACAACAAAATAGGAAAAAGTACTTATCATCATACCAACAAATTCCAATAAATCAGTAATCATTAATGTGTTCATCATCAAATAAGATATAGGTATAACTAAAGAAGCAATCAAGGGATTAATCATATTACATAGAGTTTCTTTGATATTTACTTTAAAAGTCACTTTAAGAAGTATCAAACTCATTATTACAAATTCTAAAATTGAAAAACATCTCCCATATACAAAATTCCAGAACCCATATCTTGTAGTCAACATACATACAGGTATTAAAAAAGCCAAATATGAACATTGGAACAAAAACAATACTTTAGGAATTCCCTTTGCTTTGTAAAGCTCGGCAGTAAAACTATAAAATATAAGACTGCACATCATCATTAAACCCCACATACCCACAATATCGCTTGCTTCAGACCACCTAGCACCAAATAAAATTAACGTTATAATTTTTCTATAGCAGAATAGGCCTAATCCCATTGGAATGATTAAATATAACATCAGCTTTTGTATATTGAGAAAAGTATAATAAAATAAATCTTCTTTACTTTTAAGTCTTGATAAGACTGATAGTAACACCGGACTCATTGAAGCAGAAACCATCCCCATTATTGACATAACCATATTAGCAGAATTTTTATATAAGCCTATATAGTAATCAGAAAATACTTGTGCTGCAATAAAAGTATCTATCCAAAATATTAACCAATGTGCTAATCCTTCACAAAGTGACCAAAAACTAAAACTGAACATTTCTTTTAAAATCTTTACCGAATAAAATACTCTAGGTTTCCAATCAGATAAATACGTTAATGTAACAGCATTACATAATGCACCTATTAAATTACCTATGATCAATGCCCAAAAAGATTTAGTAACGAAAGCCAATGGCACAGTTATTAAAAGAGGTACAGCAGAAATCAATATGCGCACAATAAATAATTTTTTATATTCAAATTCTCTTCTTAACAAATTAGTTTGTATACTAGAGATAGAAGCAATCATTAATTGTATGCAACTTATAGAAATAGCTGCTCCATATTCCTTATTTCCTAAATACGAGGCGATAATATCTTGATTTAGTATAATAAAACAAAACAAGAATATAGATAATAATAAATTAGACCAAAAAGCTACACTGGCATAATCTTCGCGAGTTTTTTTATCGCAAAAATCTCTCTGTATCATATATTTTCCAAAACCAGCATCTTTTATAATATCGGTAAAAGTAACTACCATATTACATATGGCAATAACGCCAAAGTCATTAGGTGTAAGAATACGTGCAAGCAACATACTAGTTATTGGAGTAATAAATTTTGCTGCTACTTCAGATAACAAGGACCAACTAATAGATTTCTGTATTACATTTTTTTCTGACATTTCATCACCTAGAACCTCGTGTGCCGATAGAGATTAAATAGTTAAGCCCAAAAATAATTATTAACGTAATGATTGTAGATGGGAAAAATATTACTGACAAAAAGCCTGAAAAGCTTCCTCTCGGAGCCCATAAAAGCTGAGTAATCATCAATAATTGTAACGAATGCATAAATATAGACTTATATTCTGAAAATCTATTGATATTAGCCAATAAATAAGCATATAGTATGTTTCCTAAAACTATACCAAAATAAGAAAAGTCTTGAAATAATTCTGCGATATAACTAGTTCCTGTACCTCTTCCCATTAAATAAAGATTGCCTAGAACTTTATACCCCAAGGCATGTGTAAAACTTCCTCCATATAAAGCATGTTCAATAGAATTTCCATTATATACTTCAATATTAAATAATCTTGCTAAAAAACCACTTTTTGCGAACTCTAATATATAAAATTGTTGATTCGCTAATTCTTCATATAAATTATAAGCATGCTTAATAATATTAACAGTAACCCCCTGTGCATAAAAAAAATCAAATAATCCTGCATACCATACAAAGTTATTATCCGTTTCATTAAAACGCCAAGCATTAAACCAAGAAAAAAACAATGCTAAAAATGGCACAACAAATATAGATCCACATATCCATTTCCTTTTAACCCAAAGCGTATCTGGATCAATACTCTGTCTATACAAAAAAATATACCATTAAAAATAGTAACCCTAGCATCAACGTGGATCTTTGCCCACTACCTAATGAAACCAGTAAATAAAATAAATATACCCATATTGGCTGACGTAATTCCTTTTTAGTTGGTAATGTCGATAAAAATACACATAACGCCACAGGCATTGCAATTTCAATTTTGCTAATAACATACAAAATACCATTACTTGCCATATTTTCATAAAAACTTACATAATATTCAGTGTACCCATGTGAAAAAACATATCTTGCTATGACCAATTTAGTTATTATAGCAAATATTATAGTAAAATAATAAACTATTTTACTTATCAGTCTCAAACGAATACTATTCCCATCATTTTTAATCAATCCTTTAGATTCTTGTTTCTTTTGACTAAAAAACATATAACCTAAGCCAACAGACAATAAACTAAGCAGCATAGATATATAAGCATGCCTATTAGTATTATCGTCAAAAGCTTCTACTTTATATATAAAAAACTGTTCTAAGATTTCTCTCCCCATTAAAAAGCAAAAAAAGTAACTAAAAAAGCAAACAGCATCCCCCTTTTCTCTATCTCTTTATATGAATATAAAGCTAAATAACACCATAGATAAACAACAGCCACAAAAACAATATTACAATCCAAAATAAATAGTAAAATTGGAAGAAGAAATAACATCAATGTCAAAGCGAAAATTTTATTTACAGTTAAACACATAAAGTCTTCATTCCTCATTTCTCATATCACAGACATTAATCAATTTTTCTATAAAAACACGATAATTTCTATAACTATCAAACTTTTCCAACCATTGTACCCTAGCATTATTTCTAAATTGTAAATATTTTTCTTTATTTATATTTATATATTTAACAATATTTTCAGCAACTTTATTAGCGCTTATATCAACGGGAATAATGGTTCCACATACTCCATCTTCAACTATTTCTCCCGTTCCACCAGCGTTTGTAGCTAAGCAAGGTATTCCAAAAGACATAGCTTCCATTATAGATACTGGAATCCCTTCCGAACTACTTAGATTGACAAATAAATCGTAACAATTATTTTTATAATCATCCATTAATGTACTATTTGCTACATTTCCCCTGAAATCCACTTCAATATTAGCAGGTAAATTAGCAGCTAGTTTTTTTATCTTTTCCATCAATACACCATCACCAAAGTGAGTCCACTTAATTTGATGCTTTTGGATATTTGATAAAGCTTCAATCAATAAATCCAACCGTTTTACTTCAACTACATTAGAACAACTTACTATTCTAAATTTATCGCTTGAATAATACTCTTCCACTCCTTTATCCATTGTTCCTAGAAAAGCGGCTTTTATTTTATCTGCATAAATAGGATAACAATTATTCAAATATGTTACTCCATCCAGAGAACATGGTAATACCCAGTTTATATTCTCCAATAATATTTTTCTTAAAGGTATATAGCCATTTTTTCGTCTATCTTCATACAAATCATACCTATGAGCTCTAGAAACTATTTTATTATTTAGTATTAGCCATCTCTTCAACAATATAGCCACATATGGCTGATATTCAAAACGATAAGAATAAAACAGCGAATCTTTAAATTCAGCTTTTGGAATTAAATCTTTTATTTTTCTTGCTTCATAATCAGCCCGGCTCAAATACACAAAAAGAGACACTATCTGGCTGACACCCAATCTATTGGACTTATATAATTCTTTAAGTTCTCTATATAAATCTACATTAAACAATACTCTGATGCTATTTATTAAATAGATGAACTTTGGTGCATAATAAACAGGGACTACTTCCACGTTGTCAGGTAAAGTACGTATAGTTTTAGTATGCTCTTTACGTAACTGTAATGCTATAATATATACTTTATCAAATCTATTATAATACTTTACTTCAGTTTCTAAATAAGGTTCCCATGTTCCATATGGAAATTCATTGGTAAACAAAAATAATTTTCTCATCTCTTACACCATAAAATATTTTTAAGAGAGCTATTACAAGTATTACTCATAATAGCTCTCGTTTATTATATTAATCACACCAAATTTATATGGATATCGTTCATTACATTATCAAGGATTTCTTTACATTCGTCCATATTATCTCCCTGCACTATTACTTGACCAATGCAATCATTAGAATTCTCAAAAATTCTAACTGTATCGCCAACCTTTTTAAAGAATGTAACTTCAATAACGTTTTCAGCTACTTTACCATCATAATTAATATCCCTAATAATTCCTTGCTTTTCAGTTTCTAGCATCATCCTAGCTAGGCCAGCTTTATTATATCCTCTTTGTTGCTGCCAAAGCTCAGATGGATCTTCTCCTAAAGCCATAATAGCAATCATTTTATAATATTCTATACCAAAATTAATTTGTACTAATTCAGGCAAGCAATTTGCGCCCACTCTGCCAGTCAATTCAATCACATATACAGTATTATCTTTTAAAATTAAATCAACATTTACAGCACAATTATTTAATCCTAATGCTAAAATTGCACTTTTCACTGCTTGCTCAGTTTGTCTATAAATATCTTGGCTACAATCAAGAGGTACATAGTGCCCTACCGGTACTGCAGTGTGACTCATATATGTTTCATCACCATGCGGCATTACAAACAATACCTGTCCGTTATACACAAAAGCTTGAGCACCAAATTCCCAGCCTTCAATATATTCTTCTATAATGCAATAAGAGCGTTTTGTTTTTTTCATTGCTTCAGCGAAACCAACAAAAGCATCTTTTTTAGTTTTAGCAATATATATGCCATTACTTCCTTGTAAATCTGTAGCTTTAATGATTACTGGTAATTGCAGTTTATCTAAAGCAACTATTAATTCATTTTCATTTGAGATTTCATAGAATCTAGCTGTACTAACATTGTGTTCCATGAAAGCCTGCTTCATTTTTAACTTATCGCCACACATTATCGCAGCACTTTCAGTAAGTCCAATAAGATTTAATGCATCACAGGTTTTGCCCAACGCAGGAATTCCAGTATCTAAACAACAAGTTGCGATCCCATCTAAATTTAAATTTTTAGCTTTCAAAAGCACTTCATCTGGGTCAGCAATATTCATTTCACAAACTTCTTTTGCCAGTTTAATTCCGGGAGGGTTATTATCAAGCATTGTTCCAGCAATAGTATGAATACCCAAAGCATTTGCTGCTTTGTACAATCCTACCTGACCACGACCAGCTCCTAAAATTAGTAACCTTTTACCTTGTACTCCCATAATTACACGACCTTTCTTTTTAAATATTTCAATTTATCTTATGAACATCTTTCACGTTATTAGTTTTAATATAAATATTTTTCCTAAGCAAAACTGTTTCTACTGTTTTCATCAAAATGTCCATATCTCCAAAGAAGCTAACTTTCATTGCATAATCAGCGTCATACTGTAATTTTTCTTCCTGTTTAATTGAGTTTCTAAAATAAGCTTGCGTATATCCTGTTATCCCAGGCCTTACTTGCAATCTAATTCTTCTTTTTTCATCATAATCTTGGAGTGGTCTATTTATCGTAATAGGTCTTGGTCCAATAATGCTCATATCACCTTTAAGGACATTTATAATCTGCGGAATTTCATCCAAAGAAGTATTTCTTAAAAATTTGCCAATCTTTGTTATTCTAGGATCATCTGGTGCATTATAAGTAGAATTATCCGCATTTCGCAAATCAGGTGCATTCATCTTCATCGACCTAAATTTATACATCTCGAACACACACCCATTTAACCCTCTGCGCTTAGCTTTATAAAATATACTGCCTCCATCCTCCAATACAATCATCGGAGCTACAATAATAAACAGCACAGCAAAGAACGGAAATACTAATATTGCTATTAAAACATCAATCAATCTTTTAAAATATCTACTGTACATATATTATTCCTCTATTTTTACTATTGAAGTAGCTTCATTACAAGCTTTTATAGCTTCTGCCGCAGTCTCTGCCTGCGCTATTACAAAGCCAATTCTATCTGTACTACTAGCTACATCAGATACCATATCGCCAGCTCTATGTACAAAAGTTATCTCTTTTATTTCTCTAATTTTTTTTGCCTGTTCCACATTGCTTATACTTTTTATGATTCCTTTTACAGACGGAAAATATCTAATAGCAGAACCTTTATTAAATAAAGGCTCGATATTAGGAGTTATGCCGCAAGATAACTCTATCGTGGCTTTCACCATATCAACACCAGTAGATAACGGCACTAAATGCGTTGTAATGCAGTCTCCTCCCATTCTTGCACCTAGCTCTATCATTTTAGGTCCTTCTTTTGTAAGCATTATTTCTACATGAGCTGGACCTATATTTATTCCTAGTGCCTGAACCGCTCTGCATGCTAAATTCTTAATCTTTTCTATATTCTCGTCATTGCTAAGGCTAGGCTGATTATGCCCCATTTCAACAAAATGTGGAGCACCTGTAGTTAATTTATCTGTAACTTGAAGTACTTTAGGAATATTTTGTAAGACCATTATTTCTACGCTATATTCCTGCCCTTCCAGATACTCTTCAATTATGACGCCCCCATTACGACTTTGCTCTGAACTATATTCAAAAGCTGCGAATAATTCTTCTTTGCTTTTTACAAGTACAACGCCTCTGCTGCCAGCATTATCAACAGGTTTGCTGATGCATGGATATTTTATCTTTTCAATAATATTATGCAGATCATCTTTTTGCTGTAAAACAAAATACCATGGGTGTTCTACTCCATTAGCTGCAAAGGCTTTTATCATTTCTCCTTTATCTGTAGCTTTAACCGCCGTTTCATAACTTATACCGGGAAGGTTCAATTTTTCCGCAGCATACGCCAACGAACGCATTGGCATATCAGTTGCCAAAGTCATTATTCCATCGGCCCGAAAATCTTTAGCAGCCCGATATATCCCTTGTTCATCAATTGTACTGACATTAAAATATTTATCGGCAAATTTAATTCCAACAGCTTCAGGATTATAGTCTGCCACGCCTACATAAAAGCCCATTTCTTTAGCCTTTTTTATAGCAGGCAATTGCAAAACCGAAGCGCCTATAATAAAGAGTCTTTTCATCATGCCATTTCCTTCTGCACAGCTTTAAAGCATTCCATCACATACTCCACATCCTCGTCAGTCAGCAAGGTATGCAGCGGCAGTGTCATTTCATTTGCAAACTGCGCGTAAGCATTTGGATAATCCTTAATATCAAAGCCCAAATTCTTATACGCAGTATGCATGGGCAGAGGCTTATAATGCACGTTTGTCGCTACGCCGCGCTCTGCCATTTTAATAATAAATTTATTGCGGTACTCGCTGTCCTTACCGTTGAAACGGACAAGGTACAGATGCCCGCTGCTCTGATGCTGGCCGTTATAATGCTCCAATACCTGCACATTGCAATCAGCTAAGGCTTCATCATATTGAGTGATAATTTCCTTACGGCGAGCCAGCAGCTGCGGATATCGTTCAAACTGCACCAGGCCGATGGCTGCCATAATATCCGTCATATTGCATTTATAATAAGTTCCCTTGATATCATATTCCCAGGCTCCCAGTTGTGTTTTAGCCAAGGCGTCCTTGCTCTGCCCATGCAGGGACAGCAGCTGGTATTCATGGTACAGCTCTTCATTATCGATGCCGGGAATATCGCGCCAAACGGCTGCGCCGCCTTCTGCCGTAGTAAAATTCTTTACAGCATGGAAGGAAAAGCTGGTGAAATCGGCAATGCTGCCCACAGGCTGGCCCTTCCAGCTTGCGCCGAAAGCATGAGCTGCATCAGCGCACACAGCAACGCGTCCAAGGGTCTGCTGTATTTTATTGGCAGGCTTAAACAGCGCCTTTTTACTTTCTACTACGGCAAAAATTGTATCGTAATCGCAAGGAATACCAGCCAAGTCTACCGGTATAATCGCTTTAGTTTTATCGGTAATAGCGTCAGCAAGCTTAGCATAATCCATTTCATAGCTGTCCGGCGCTGTATCTACCAATACAATAGTCGCTCCCACATGCTCGATAACGCTGGCAGACGCAGTATAGGTATAGGCGCTGGTGATTACTTCATCGCCGGGCCCAATACCAAGTACTCGCAGGTTCAGCTCCAAAGCTGCCGTCGCGCTATTCAGACACACCGCCTTAGATGTGCGGCACATTTCTGCAATTTCTTTTTCCAGTTTTTTAGTACGCGGGCCAGTGGTTATCCAACCGCTGCGTAAAGCCTCCGCTACTTCCTTGATTTCTGCTTCCGTAATATCCGGAGGCGAAAAGCTGACATTTCTTGCTTTCATTTTTCTCCAGTCCCCTCTCTCACGATACCTTTCTGATATTCTGCATCTCCGC
>NZ_CAJMEH010000002.1 GCF_905212365.1 uncultured Phascolarctobacterium sp. | reverse complement strand
GGCGAAACGAAGGTGCTGCATTATTTGGAGGTGCTGCGCGACCATGTGGGATGGGAAGCGCTGGCGCAAAAGGTGGTTAAGCCCCTAAAGGGAAGAGCGGCAGGCGCTTATTATGGCTGTATGCTGCTCAGGCCGGGACAGATTATGACCATGGACGACCCGGAGCGTCCAACTATTTTGGAGAACTTTCTTAAAGCGCTGGGCGCTGCGCCGGTGTCTTACGCTATGCGCAACGAATGCTGCGCCGGATATCTGGCGGTGACTAACGAGGCTTTGTGCCGCCGCATGGTAGACAAAATTAAAGAAAACGCTGCCGGTAAGGGCGCGCAGGAGCTGATTACGGCTTGCCCGCTGTGCGCTTATAATTTAGTGGCTAACGGTAAGCCCGGCAGCCTGCCTGTGCTGTACTTTACGGAGCTGTTGGCAGAGGCCTTGGGCCTGGACGAAGGAGGTGCGGCAGATGGAGCTGAATAGTAGGGCTATGGCCGAATATATTCTGACCTTGTCCGGCACCGATGTGCGGCACTGTATGCAGTGCGGCCGCTGCAGCGCTGCTTGTCCTGCCGCCGAAGCGATGGATTTGCTGCCGCACCGGATGGTTTGGGAAGCGATTTGCGGCCATGGCGACGATCTGTTGGCTGCGACCGCGCCTTGGAGCTGCGTGTCCTGCATGGCCTGCGAGCAGCGTTGTCCCCGTGGCGTTAGCCCAGCGGCCGTGATGGAGGCTGCGCGCTTGGCGGCTATTCGCCAGCAGGGAGGAAACAGGCTGGCTGCCGAACAGCTGGAGCATTATCCGGCTGATATGCCGCAGCAGGCGTTGGTGGCAGCCTTCAGAAAATATAATAAGTAGGAGGTATCCTCGTGCAAAAAATAGGTGTTTTTGTATGTTGGTGCGGCAGCAATATCGCCGGCACGGTGGATGTTGCCCAGGTTGTGGAGGCCGTCAGGCAGATTCCTGACGTAGCCTATGCCGTTGATTATAAATATATGTGCTCCGAGCAGGGGCAGGAGCTGATTCGGCAGGCAGTGCGGGAGTATGGCCTGAACCGTTTGGTGGTTTGTTCCTGTTCGCCGCGGATGCACGAAGCCACCTTCCGCAAATGCGCGGAGGGCATCGGCATTAACCCCTATATGGTGGAGATAGCGAATATTCGCGAACAGTGCTCGTGGGTTTTAAAGGATAAGGCTGCGGCTACGGCTAAGGCGATAAAGCTGGCTAAGGCGGCGGTGGCTAAGGTGCGCTTTAACGCGCCGCTGCAGGCGGGGCGCAGCAACGTGGTGAAGCGGGCGCTGGTAATCGGCGGCGGTATCGCCGGTATCCAGACGGCACTGGATATTGCCGAAGCGGGCTATAAGGTGGATATTGTGGAAAAGGAGCCGACCATTGGCGGACGTATGGCGCAGCTGGATAAGACCTTTCCGACGCTGGACTGCAGCGCCTGTATTCTGACGCCCAAAATGGTGGACGCAGCTCAGCACGAAAATATTACGCTGTACACCTACAGCGAGGTGGAAGGCGTGAGCGGCTATGTGGGCAATTTCGACGTGACTATTCGCCGCAAGGCGCGCAGCGTGAAGGAAGATATGTGCAGCGGCTGCGGCGTGTGTACGGAAAAATGCCCGTCTCGCAAAACTCCCAGCGAGTTTGATATGGGCTTGAAAAACCGCGGCGCAATTTATATTCCCTTTGCGCAGGCCATTCCCAAGGTGCCGGTTATCGACCGCGAGGCCTGCATTAAATTCAAAACCGGTAAGTGCGGTATCTGCTCCAAGCTTTGTCCCTGCGAGGCTATCGATTACACGCAGCAGGACGAGCTGTTCAGTGAAAAATACGGCGCTATTGTGCTGGCAACAGGCTTTGAGCAGATGCCCTTGGATAAATTTGCCGATTTAGGCTGGGGCGAAAGCAAGGACGTTATCACTTCGCTGCAGCTGGAACGGCTGACTAACGCGGCGGGGCCTACGGAGGGGCATTTAGTGTGCCCGTCCAGCGGTAAGGAGCCGGAGTCCGTCGTTATCGTTTCCTGCGTGGGTTCGCGCGATACTTCGGAGCGGGGCAAGAGCTATTGCAGCAAGATTTGCTGTATGTATAACGCCAAGCATGCCATGTATATCCGTGAAAAATATCCTAATATAGACGTAACCGTTTTTTATATAGACGTGCGTACTCCCGGCAAGGGCTTTGACGAATTTCAGCGCCGCGCCGTGGAGGAATACGGCGTGCATTATGTGCGCGGGCAGGTTGGCAAGGTCGTGACCGACGGCAATGGTAAAATTACCTTGCAGGCCAGCGATTTGAACAGCGGCAGGCAGCTGACTCTGCATCCCGATTTGGTGGTGCTGGCGGCGGCAGTGCAGCCTGCTCCCGAAGCGCGCAGGCTGGCTACCATGCTGACGGCCAGCATCGATAACGACGATTTTTATGTGGAAGCTCATCCTAAGCTGCGTCCGGTAGAAAGCCCGACGGCAGGCATCTTTTTGTCAGGTATGTGCCAGGGACCCAAGGATATTCCGGAAACTGTTTCGCAGGCCGGAGCTGCCGCGGCTAAGGTTATCGGTCTTTTAGCCAAGGATCATTTGGCGACTAACCCCTGCATTGCCGAGTGCCAGGAAAATATTTGCAGCGGCTGTCAGACCTGCGCCCATGTATGTCCCTACGGCGCTATCAGCTACGAGGCCAAAACGGTGATAGCCTTGACTGGCGTGCGGGAGGAACGCATGGTGGCCGTGGTGAACCCGGCGCTGTGCCAGGGCTGCGGCGCCTGCACGGTGGCCTGCCCCAGCGGCTCCATGGACCTCAAGGGCTTTACTAACCGACAGATTTTGGCGGAGGTGGATGCGTTATGTTAGAAGCTAAGAGCACCTACGAACCGAAAATAGTAGCCTTTTGCTGTAATTGGTGCAGCTATGCCGGTGCGGACGGAGCAGGTACTGCCCGTAAGAGTTATCCGGCCAACATTAAAATTATCAAGGTGCCCTGCTCGTGCAGAGTTAATCCCTTGTTTATTCTGCGCGCTTTTGCCCGCGGCGCGGACGGCGTGATTTTGTGCGGCTGCCATCCAGGAGATTGTCATTATACGACGGGCAATTATTTTACCCGCCGCCGCATGACGCTGCTTTTAGGTATGCTTAATTATCTGGGAGTAGCCGGGGAGCGTTTTCGCGTAGAATGGGTCAGCGCCGCGGAGGGCGCGCGTTTTGCCCAGGTAATGAACGATTTTGCGGAGCATATTGCCGCGTTGGGAGAAAATGTAAAGTTGAGGGATTTGCGATGCGCGAAATAAATAAGCTGATGCGGGAAAAGGCCGCTAAGCTCTTGGGCGACGGCACGGTGGAACGGGTGCTGGCCTGGCGCAGCGGCGAATTCTTTTATGATAATGCGCCGGCTTTTTTTGCCGACGCGGAAGCTTGCCAGGAGATTGTGTACGATGAGTTTTGTCCTGCCAATTTAAGCAAGTATTTGATGCAGACCAGCCGCAGGGGTTTAAGAACGGCAGTCTTTCTCAAACCCTGCGATACTTATGGGTTAAACCAGCTTTTGAAGGACCACCGCGTAAAGCGGGAGCTGGTTTACGCAGTGGGTACGCCCTGCTCCGGTATGGTCGATATTAAGAAAATTAAAGCGGCTGGAGCGAAGGCTATCGTTAAGGTAGTCTGCGACGGCGAGCAGGTGCAGGTGACTACTGCCGCGGGCAATTTAACTATGCCCAAGCGGGAGGTACTGCTGGATAAGTGCAGAATGTGCAAGGGCAGCGCTTATAAAATTGCCGACGACGAGCTGGGCCAGCCCTTGGAAACGCCTGCGTTTACCGGCGATAAATTTGCCGGGGTGAAGGCTGTGGAGACCATGAGCGCGGAGGAACGCTTTGCCTTTTGGCAGCAGGAGCTGAGCAAATGTATTCGCTGCAACGCCTGCCGCGATATTTGTCCGGCGTGCAGCTGCGAGCAGTGCATTTTTGACAAGCCGGATTCTCCGGTAGCAGGCAAGGCCTATGCCGACCCGGTGGAGGAGCAGCTCTTTCATATTATCCGCGCCTATCACGTAGCGGGGCGCTGCGTGGGCTGCGGCGAGTGCGCTCGCGTTTGTCCTCAGGGAGTTAAGCTGGGGCTTTTGAATATGAAATTTATTAAGGATATTAACAGCTTCTTTGGAGCTTATCAGGCGGGAGAGGACGCCGTTACGCCTGCGCCCCTGACGGACTACAGGCTGAACGACGCTGAAACGGAAATCGCGCTGAAGGGAGGCGAGCGCCATGTATAAGCTGAGTCGGACGAATTTGCCTGAGCTGTACGCCGCTTTGACGCAGGAGGGCAGGCTGCTTTTGCCCTGCGCCGATAAAAACGGCAAGGTGGATTTTGCCGCTTACAACAAACAGGCGCAGGTCGCTTTGGACGCGCCTTTGACGGCGCGCTCTGCTAAGGACGTGTTCTTCCCGCAGGTAGAACAGCTGCTGACCTTTACAACCAGCGGCAAGAGCTTGTCCATCGAGCAGCAGCGCCCCGGTGAGGAGCAGGTGATTTTGCTGGGCGTGCGGGCCTGCGACGCGCGCAGCTTTGAGCTGCTGGATATGGTGTTTTTGCAGGAGCCGGTGGATACTTACTACCAAACGCGCCGGGCCCATACGCTGATTATTGGTCTGGGGTGCAGCGCGCCGGAGGAAACCTGCTTCTGCCATGCCTTTGGCATCGACGCGGCCAAGCCTGCCGCCGATGTGCAGACCTGGCTGACGGCGGACGCTTTGTATTGGCAGCCGGTAACGGAACGGGGCGCAGCGCTGACGGAAAAATTAGGCGCTCTTTTGACAGAAACGGACGATGCTGGCGCAGTAAAAGAGCAGCAGGAGCTAACGCATAAAATTTTAGGCCTGCTGCCGCTGCATGATTTTAAGGTAAACGATAAGCTGCCGCAGAAGGAGCTGGAGGTTTTCCGCAGCAGCGTGTGGGAGCGTTTGTCGCCGTCCTGCTTGTCCTGTTGTACCTGCACTTATATTTGCCCTACCTGCCATTGTTACGATATTCGCGATTATCAGGCTACGGACAGCAAAACCCAGCGCTTCCGCTGCTGGGACAGCTGCATGGCCAGCGATTTTACTAAAATGGCTCACGGCAATCCGCGCAAAACACGTTTGGAACGCTTCCGCCAAAGATATATGCACAAGCTGGTGTATTTCCCGGAAAATAACGCGGGCGCGTTTGCCTGCGTAGGCTGCGGCCGCTGCCTGCAAAAATGTCCGGTGAACTTAAACATTGTTAAGGTAGCCAAGGCTTTGGAGGTGAGCGAGGATGTATAAAAACGATACGCTGATTCCGCAGGTGGGCGTAGTGACGGATGTGTACAGCGATACCGCCGACGTCAAAACCTTTCGCGTAGAAAAGCCTGGCGGCGGCAAGCTTTTTGAGCATTTGCCGGGACAATGCGCCATTCTTTCCGTGCCGGGCAAGGGCGAGGCTATTTTTTCCATCACTTCTTCGCCTACTAATGAAAAATATATGGAGTTCAGCATTAAGCGCTGCGGCTGCATAACGGATTTCCTGCATTTTGATGTAGAGGCAGGACAGGAGCTTGCAGTACGCGGGCCTTACGGCAATCATTTCCCGGTGGAAGACAAGCTGCTGGGCAAGGATTTGCTCTTTATCGCCGGCGGTATCGGTTTAGCTCCTTTGCGCAGCGTCATCAATTATATGCTGGATAAGCGCGGCGATTACGGCAGTATCGATATTGTCTACGGCGCGCGCAGTAAAGAAGATTTTGTGCGTTACGAGGAATTGACGCAGGTGTGGCCGCAGCAGGAAAATACGCGGGTGCATCTGACGATAGACAGACCCCAGGAGGGTTGGAACGGCAACGTAGGCTTTGTGCCGGCCTTCCTGCGGCAGCTGAATTTTACGCCGGATAAAACCGTGCTGCTGTGCGGGCCGCCTATTATGATTAAATTATGCCTGGCCAAGCTGGTGGAGATGGGCTTCAAGAAAAGCCAGGTTTATACTACGCTGGAGCTGCGCATGAAGTGCGGCGTAGGCAAGTGCGGCCGCTGCAATATTGGCAGGAAGTATGTGTGCAAGGATGGGCCGGTGTTTACGTGCGATGAGTTAGATAGCATACCGGATGAATATTAAATAAAAACAACATCCTTAATTCTTAGGAGGAAAAATAAATGGAAGATATGGTAACAGTATATCTGCTGGGCAAGAAGTATTCTGTGCCTGCCGCCCTGACCATTATGGACGCCATGGAATATGCCGGGTTTAAGCTGGTGCGGGGCTGCGGCTGCCGCAGCGGCTTCTGCGGGGCCTGCGCTGTTATTTACCGCATTAAGGGCAGCACGGAGCTGAAGGTGGTGCTTTCCTGCCAAACTAAGGTGGAAGAGGGTATGTGCGTGGGTAAAATCGATTCCTTCCCCGTCAATAAGCGTACCTTTAATATAGAGGAAATTAAGGCGACGGACAATATTGTGGGGCAGCTGTACCCGGAAATTTACAGCTGCATTGGTTGCAATGCCTGCACTAAGGGTTGCCCGCAGGGGCTGAACGTTATGCAGTACATCGCTTACGCTCAGCGCGGCGAGTACGCGAAGGCCGCGCACGCTTCGTTCGACTGCGTGGGCTGCAATATCTGCGCGTCCCGCTGCCCGGCGCAAATCAGCCACAGCGCCGTCGGCCTGCTGTGCCGCCGCTTGACTGGAAAATATATTGCGCCTAAGTGCGAGCATTTGGCGCAGCGCGTGGCGGAGATTGAAAACGGCGATTATGCGGAGCTGCTGGCTAAGCTGAAAAAGATGCCTCTTGACGAGATCAAGGAGCTGTATAATAAACGCGAGATTGAAAAGTAAGGAGGCAGAAAGATGAGCGCATTTACGGAAGAAATGTTGAAATCCAGGGCGAAGGTGGAGGCTACCCGCGCTTCCCGCCTGCATGCCTCCATTGAACGCTTCAGCGCTGAGGAAAAGGAAGCGCTGCTGCAGGAATTTCATCCCGATTACAGCGCCAAGGGCTTTAAGGTGCTGGAAGTGGGCCCCAATAAGGGACAGAAGGTGCCGGTGGAGCTGGCGCGTCTTTTGGAGGGCAAGAGCCGTTTAGAGGGCGTGGAGCTGGATTTGGAACGGTTGGATTATGATGTGGACGTTTTGGTTATCGGCGGCGGCGGCGCGGGAGCCAGCGCGGCGCTGGAGGCAGCTAACGGCGGCGCCAGCGTTTTGCTGGTAACTAAGCTGCGTATGGGCGACGCCAATACGATGATGGCCGAGGGCGGCATTCAGGCTGCCGATAAGGCTAACGATTCGCCGGCGGTGCATTATCTGGACGCTTTTGGCGGCGGTCACTATAAAAATATTCCGGAGCTGTTGGAGGAGCTGGTGACGAACGGGCCGCTGGCTATCGACTGGCTCAGCAAATTAGGCGTGATGTTCGATAAGGAGCAGGACGGCAATATGGTGACGACCCATGGCGGCGGCACCAGCCGTAAGCGTATGCATGCCTGCGCCGATTACACCGGCGCGGAAATTATGCGCGTGCTGCGGGACGAGGTGCAGAACCGCGGCATCCCTACGCTGGAGTTCGCTCCGGCCATCGAGCTTTTGCTGGACGACGAGGGTAAAGCGGCGGGCGCTGTGCTGTGGGATTACGACAGCTGCGAGTACAAGGTGGTGCGCGCCAAGGCGGTGATTATGGCTACGGGCGGCGCGGGACGCCTGCATTATCAGGGCTTTCCTACCTCCAATCATTACGGCGCTACGGCTGACGGACTGGTGATGGCTTACCGTGCGGGCGCGCCGCTGATTTATGCCGACGCTATTCAGTATCATCCGACGGGCGTGGCTTATCCGGCGCAGATTTACGGCGCTTTGGTAACGGAAAAGGTGCGCTCTATCGGCGCGCAGCTGGTCAACAGCGAGGGCGAGATTTTTATGCACCCCTTGGAAACCCGCGACGTGTCGGCGGCTTCTATTATTCGCGAATGCACCGTGCGCGGCAAGGGCGTTAAAGCGCTGGACGGCGTGGCTCTGTGGCTGGATACGCCGCTGATTGAAATGCTGCACGGCGAGGGCACGATTGCCAAGCGCATTCCCGGTATGCTGCGCATGTACGCTAAATTCGGCATCGATTTGCGCAAGGAGCCGATTTTGATTTATCCTACGCTGCATTATCAGAACGGCGGTATTTTAATCGATAAAGACGCGCAGACTAAAATACCGGGCTTGTTTGTAGCCGGCGAGGCAGTGGGCGGCATTCACGGCACCAATCGCTTGATGGGCAACAGCCTGCTGGATATTATCGTTTTTGGCCGCATTGCCGGCACTAAGGCTGCCGCTGCTGCCAAAACGGTTAAATTGGGCAGGCTGAGTCTGGAGCATGTGGCGCGCTACGCGGCGGAAGAACGCGAGGCGGGCGTGCAGGGCGAGCTGTCGCCGAAGCTGCTGCCTGTTTATACTCACGGCAGAAACGCCAGATAAGCGTGAAAGCAGAACGCTGGCTGCGGGATTCTGGCGCAGAACTTACTGGCAATAATTAAAAACTTTGAATTATAACGCCCGGACAGCAGCTTTTCTGCATTGTCCGGGCCTTTTGCATATAAAAATAAGCGGCGTGCAGCACAGCGGCAGCTGACTGTATTTGCCATGCAGAAGAAGCGCTGTCAACGATTTTTTTCTTGCATAAAGCTCGTGCTTATAGTATTCTATAAGTGTAAAAGGAGGGCTGTAGGATGGCTGATATTGTAGAAAGTCTGGCAGGCAATAAAATGCTGCTGCTTAAGCAGGACATTGCGTTTTTGCGTCAGCGCCTGGCCGAATGTACAGACGAAACGGCGAAGCAGGCAATTCGCCGTGAGCTGATGGAAAAAGAAACTTATTATAATATCCTTGCAGACCGCCAGCGGATCAATTTCTAAGCCGGAAGCAACTGCCGGCTTTTTCTTTGCAGCTGGTATTGAAATATTACCTGCGGCAATGATAGAATGTTGGTTACAACAAATTATTGTAGCTTCGCACATACAGGAGGATTATTTTGGAAAAGTTAATTGTGAAGGGCGGTACTCGTCTTGTTGGTACGGTCAAGACCAGTGGTGCGAAAAACGCTGTGCTCCCAATTATTGCGGCCTCTATTTTAGGCACGACGCCCAGTCATTTGGACGAGGTGCCCATGCTGGAGGATGTGCATACAATCAGCGAGGTTTTGAGATGCCTGGGTTTATCCGTTGCTTGCAACCAGCCCAACTCTCTTGATATAGACAGCAGAACGATTACGGCTTATGAAGCGCCCTACGAGCTGGTGCGCACTATGCGCGCTTCCTTCCTTGTGATGGGACCTCTGCTGGCGCGTATCGGCAAGGCGCGGATTTCCATGCCCGGCGGCTGCGCTATCGGCGCGCGTCCTATTGATATTCATTTGAAGGGCTTTGAGGCTTTGGGCGTGAAGATCGAGCAGGGACACGGCTATATTGAAGCCAGCGCTCCAAATGGCTTGAAGGGAACGAGCATTTATTTCGACTTCCCCAGCGTGGGCGCGACGGAAAATATTTTGATGGCGGCGTCCCTGGCCGAAGGTACCACTATTTTGGAAAATGCGGCGGAGGAGCCGGAAATTGTGGCTTTGGCTAACTATCTGAATAAGATGGGCGCTAAAATACGCGGCGCAGGTACCGATACTATTCGCATCGAGGGCGTTAAGGAGCTTCACGGCACAGATTATACGATTATTCCCGACCGTATTGAAGCGGGGACTTATATGATTGCCGCCGCTATGACGGGCGGCGACGTGGTGGTGGAAAATGTTCTGCCGGAGCATCAGAAGCCACTGATTGCCAAGCTGCGCGAGGCAGGCGCATTGGTGGAAGAAGATATCGATAAGGTGCGCGTAGTGGGCAGGCTGCCCTTGAAGGCCGTGTCCGTTAAAACGCTGCCCTATCCAGGCTTCCCTACGGATATGCAGGCGCAGATGATGGCTATGATGGTCATTGCCGAAGGCCGCAGCAAGGTGACGGAAACAGTTTTTGAGAATCGCTTTATGCATGTGGTAGAGCTTAACCGCATGGGCGCTAATATTTCTACCGAGGGCCGCAGCGCCGTTATCGAGGGACCCTGCCAGCTGACGGGCTGTGATGTGCGGGCTACCGATCTGCGCGCCGGAGCGGCGATGATTTTGGCAGGCCTGGTGGCCGAGGGCGTTACCCGTATCGGCGACCTGCACCATATAGACCGCGGTTATGAGAACATTGTAGAAAAGCTGAAGAATCTGGGCGCC
Source organism: uncultured Phascolarctobacterium sp. (assembly GCF_905212365.1). Classification (GTDB taxonomy): domain Bacteria; phylum Bacillota; class Negativicutes; order Acidaminococcales; family Acidaminococcaceae; genus Phascolarctobacterium_A. The sequence goes on along the minus strand of NZ_CAJMEH010000002.1, from coordinate 63,905 downwards.
GAGATTGAGCGCGTTAATGTGGATTAAGCTCTGACCGGAGAGCAGAAAAGAACAGGAGAAAGAACATGTTTAAAAGTATGGATATAGGCATTGACCTTGGCACGGCTAATATCCTTGTGTTTGTGAAGGGTAAGGGCGTAGTTTTAAAGGAGCCCAGCGTAGTGGCTATCGATAAGGTGCGCAATAAGGTGCTGGCCGTGGGCGAGGACGCCCGTGAAATGCTGGGGCGCGCGCCCGGCAGCATCGAGGCCATTCGTCCGTTAAAGGAAGGCGTTATCGCCAATTATACTGTGACCCAGAAATTATTAACCTACGTTATCGAAAAGGTAGCGGGAAAAAGCCTTTTCTTTAAGCCCCGCGTTATGACCTGCGTGCCCATCGGCATCACCTCCGTAGAGAAGCGCGCCGTAATGGAGGCTACATCCAACGGCGGCGCGGCGAAAACCTATTTGATTGAGGAGCCCTTGGCCGCCGCTTTAGGCGCAGGCATCGATATTTCCGTGCCGCGCGGCAATATGGTGGTGGATATCGGCGGCGGGACTACGGATATAGCCGTTTTAAGCCTGGGCGGTATTGTGGTGGATTCTTCCATCCGCATCGGCGGCGACCATTTTGACGACGCCATCGTGCGCTATGTGAAAAAGGTGCATAATGTGTCCATCGGCGAGCGTACTGCCGAAGAAATTAAGATGAAGGTGGCTACCGTATCGCCCCATGGGCGCAGCGAATCCATTACCGTGCGCGGCAGAGACCTTGTGACCGGCTTGCCTACGACCTTCAGCGTTACCAGCGAGGACTGCCGTCTGGCTTTGGAGGATTCCATCGCTTCCTTAATCGCTACGGTGCGCAGCGTATTGGAAAAATGCCCGCCGGAGCTGGCCTCCGACATTGTGGATAACGGTATTTATCTGACCGGCGGCGGCGCGCTGCTGGACGGTTTGGCAGAGGTACTGCAGAAGGAAACCGGCATCACCACGCATATTGCCGACGATCCCTTGGAGTGCGTAGCCTTAGGTACGGGCAAGGCTTTGGATAATTTGGATAAGCTGCATCCCGGTACTGTTTATACCGCTTCTAATTTGGATATTTAAAGGAAGCTGCCGGCGCCGCAGGGCGTTGTGCGGATGAGCTCCCCGTATTGGGGAGCCTTTCTTTTATTTTTGCGCAGAACAGCTTTTATAGAGCAGGGAGGCTTATATGCAAGTGAGAAAATTTTTCAGCGGCGCTTTAGCCTGCGTTTTATTAGGGCTGGCGTCCTTGGCTTACGCCGCTCCTATCGATAATTTGCGCGCCAGCGTCAGTCCGGCGCGCGTGCGTATCGTACTGGACAGTAAGGAGCCTATCGCTTATAAGGCGGATAAAGATAATTTAAGGCTGGAACTAGAGCTGCCGCAGAGTACGGCGAAGAAGCAGCAGCCGAAAATTAACGACGGCTCTATCAAGAGCGTGCGGCTGGAGCCTGCGGGCAAGACTTCCGCCAGACTGCTTATCGATTTGAAAAAGGATTGCCAATACAAGATTTACCAGCTGCAGGAGCCTCACCGTCTGGTGGTGGATATTTTCCGCATCAATATCGTGAAGCAAAGCAAAAAGCTGGCCGAGGGCGTGACCTACAGCTATTTGCAGGACGAGATGAACGGGCGGCAGATTCAGGCTTATGCGGTAGAGGTTGCGCCAACGGCTAAATACAGGCTGCTGCCCTTTTCGGCGGCAGGAACCTATAACGGACGCGGATTGGTATCGCGGCAGGCGGCGGTCAGAAAAATGCTGGCGGCTATTAACGCTTCTTATTTTGACAGCGACGGCTGGGTAATTGGTACGGTTAAAAATCAGGGCTTGATGATGGCCATGGACGAGCAGCCCCGCAGCGGTATCATCGTAACGAACGGCGCGACCGACGTGCTGGCCGATATAGGCTATACCGGCAGCCTGCGTCTGCCCAATGGCAGCGTGCTGCATATCAAGGGCATGAACCGGGCGCGGATTGCCGACGATTTAGTGCTGTACAACAGCTATTATGCGCCTACGACTAAAACCAACAGCTTTGGCCGCGAGGTGAAGCTGACGAATAATCGTGTCACAGCCGTATCCACTGCTGGCAATATGCCGATTACGCCGGGCAGCGTGATTATTTCCGGGCATGGCGTTAATGCGGCGGCTCTGGCTTCCCTGCGCGTAGGCGATAGGGTGGAGCTGACGGAAGGTCTGGGCAGCGCCGCCGCCGATGCAGCAGCTACCGTGGTCAGCGGCGGTCCGCTTTTAGTGGAACGCGGACGTGTGAAGGTGCGGGTGCAGGAGGAAAACATTGCTCCCGATATTGCCAAAGGCAAGGCGCCGCGTACCGCAGTGGGCGTGAAGAAGGACGGCACGGTGCTTTTGGTGGTAGTGGACGGACGCAATAATAATTCTGCCGGGCTGACGCTGGCGGAGCTGGCCGCCTATATGCTGCGGCTGGGCGCGCGGGACGCAGTTAATTTTGACGGCGGCGGCAGCAGCGTAATGGCTATTAACGGGCAGGTGGTCAATAAGCCGTCCGACGGCAAGGAACGCAGCGTCAGCATTGGTTTGGGCTTGTTTACAAAATAGTGAAATGCTTGTCAAAAACTGCGGATGGCTGTATAATTAAAGCAGATTATTAAAGCGCAGCTAATCAGTAAACAAGCGTTGCGGCGCTTAGCGCTGGGACGCGCATCGAATACCGGCGAGGTGCATCCCGCCGGTTTTGCGGTATATAGGAGTTTATATGAAAATATTTGTGATAGCCTTACTGCTGTGCTGCCAAATGCTGGCGGCAGCGGCTGCCAATGTTCCCCTGATGCCTGTGCGCGATTTGCGGCCGGGAATGCAGGGAGTGGGCAAAACCGTTATCAGCGGCGATACTATTGAAAACTTTAACGTGGAAATTTTGGGCGTCAGCGGCAGCGAAGCCACCGGCTACAGCATTTTTGTACGTCTTTACGGCGATTTAATTGAAAAGACCGGCGGCGTGGCTCAGGGAATGAGCGGCAGCCCCGTGTATGTTGACGGGCGTTTAGTGGGAGCTGTGGCTTTTGGCCGCACCTTTAACGACCCTCATTATTGCTTTTTGACGTCTATCGGCAGTATGCTGCCCTTGCTGGATAAGCCGCGTCCGCTGCCTGCGGGCTGGTTGACCAAAGGGACCTCGCTGTTAGCGGGAGGCTTTACGGACTACGGCTTGGCGTATTTGCAGGAAAAGCTTAAACCTTTGGGGCTGGAGGCTGTGGGCAGCGGCGGTACGAGTGCCGCTGCGTCAGGCTCTTTGCAGCCTGGCAGCGCGGTGGGCGCTTCGCTCATGCAGGGAGATTTGACTTTGGGCGCTATGGGTACCGTCACCTGGACGGACGACTCCGGCCGGGTGCTGGCCTTCGGGCATCCCTTTATGCAGCGTGGCGACAGCAATTTCTTTATGAACAAGGTGTGGGTATTGGGCGTAGTGCCTAATATGCAGAGCAGCTATAAGGTGGGCAATATGGGCGAGGCTGTGGGCAGCTTTACTCAGGACCGCGCCAGCGGCATCGGCGGCAAGCAGGGAACGCAGCCCAAAACCATACCCTTATTTGTTACGGTCAACGACAGCAGCCGCGGCCAGGGAACCAGCATTCGCGTGCGGCTGGTGGAGGATGAAATGCTGGTGCCTACTATTGTGGACGCCGCCGTTATCAATACGCTGAGCAAGGCTGTGGACCGCAACGGCGGCGGTACGGCCAAGCTGCATTTTATTATTACTGGCGTGGACAGTAAGAAGCAAATGCTGCATATCGACAGGGAAAATATGTTTTATTCCAGCGATTCGCTGCTAAAAAATGTGAATGTGGAGCTGATGGAAGCAGTAAATATTTTAATGCAGAATAAATTTGAGCCGGTCAACATTTACGGCATCACTGTGGAGGCCGAGGTCAGCGAGCAGGTGCAGGTGGCCGAAATCCAGAGCGTGAGGGCCGTCAATAAAAACGTAAGGCCCGGCGATAAAGCTGCCGTTGAGGTGGTAATGAAGCCCTACCGCGGCGCAGAATTTACTAAAACAGTATATTTTAAAGTGCCCAAGGACCATCCCGGCGGCCGTTTAGCGCTGAATGTGCGCGGCGGCAGCAGCATGGCCTGGGTTATGAACCTTTTGCGCAAGCAGCAGGAGGAGGGCGTGCCTGCGGCGCAGCAGAAGAAGGAAACGCGCCGCACCTTGGGCGATTTTGTCAGGAGCGTTAATAACGCCGATAAAAATAACGAGCTGATTATCGACATCGCCACGGGCCAGATGAACCCTGAAATGATGCAGAACGACGCGGGGCTGGCCGGACTGCTGCAGGGTTCGCCATTTAAGCAGAAATATCCCTTTGATTTTATCATTGACGGCGAAGAGGAGATTGTCTTAGAGGTAAGCAAATAAAAATTTCCCTGCGCCATATAAATGTCATATTTTTTAGTATAATTAGTATAACAAAAGCGGAAGTAGAAGGTTAAGCATATGCTGCAAGCAATTTGTAGAGCTCTGGGCAAACGAATATTGGATTTTTGCGCTGCCAGCGGCAGGCTGACGCTGCTTTTTATAGCGACGCTGCGCCGTTTAAAGGACGCGGATATGAAAGAGGTAGTGCGGCAGATGGCTCTTTTGGGAGCCGACTCCCTGCCCATTGTGCTGATGACCATTATGTGTACGGGCATGGTATTTTCCGTGCAGACGGCTAAGGAGTTTGTGCGCTTGGGCGCCGCCTCCACCGTCGGCGGCATTGTAGCCATCGCCATGGCCCGCGAGCTGGTGCCCGTTTTAGTAGGCGTGGTCGTGGCGGGGCGCATTGGCGCGGCGATTGCGGCGGAGCTGGGAACCATGAAGGTCACGGAGCAGATAGACGCTTTGCGCGTTATGGCGGCTAATCCCATAAGCTTTTTGGTGGTGCCGCGTTTTTTGGCGGTGGTGCTGATGATGCCGGTGCTGGTTATTTTCGCTAATTTTATCGGCAATATCGGCGGCTGGATTGTGGCTCACTATTATGCGGGCATCGGTACCTTTACTTATGAAAATTCTATCAGGACGCTGGCGGAATTTTACGACGTGTTCGGCGGTATGCTTAAAAGCTGTTTCTTCGGCGCGATTATCGCCATTGTGGGCTGCTATAAGGGACTGAACGCTCCTAACGGCGCGGAGGGCGTCGGGCTGGCTACAACGGCGTCGGTAGTTCTTTCTATTATCCTGATTTTTATTTTTAATTATTTCTTATCCATCGTGATTTATGTATAAGGAGTTGGCGCTGTGCAGAATAAAGAGCCGATGATTAAAATTCGCCAACTGAAAATTGCTTTTGGGGACAAGGTCGTTCTCAATAATATGGATTTGGACGTCTATGCCGGAGAAACGCTGGCCATCATCGGCCCATCCGGTACCGGTAAAAGCACGGTTATCAAGGTGCTGACGGGGCTGTTGCCGCCGACCGGCGGCAGCGTGGTCATCGACGGGCAGGAAACCGGCAGCTTTGGCGAGGAGCAATGGGACGCGCTGCGCAAGCGTATGGGCGTTGTTTTTCAATATTCCGCGCTGTTCGATTTCCTTAATGTGGGCGATAATGTAGCCTTCGGCCTGCGGCGGCAGCTGCGCCTGTCGGAAGAAGAGATAGCTGAGCGCGTGAGCGAGCTTTTGCAAATGGTGGGTATGCCGGATACGCAAAAGTTGCTGCCGTCGGAATTATCCGGCGGTATGAAAAAGCGCGTCGGCCTGGCGCGGGCGCTGGCTATGGAGCCGCAGATAGTTTTTTATGACGAGCCCACGTCGGGGCTGGACCCGGTAATGACTATGACCATCAGCAGGCTGATACGCAAGACGCAGCGGCAGTTGGGAGTGACGTCGGTTTTGGTAACGCACGATATGGCTTCGGCTTATGCGGCGGCCGACCGCATAGCTATGCTGTACAAGGGCAGGATAGTGCAGCTTGGTACGGTGGATGAAATCAAAAACAGCGGTAATCCGGTTGTACACGCTTTTATCAACGGATTGGAATGGAAAGAGGAGGATGCAGATGGGCAGCAGTGAGGTTAAAGTAGGTGCATTCGCCTTAGGCGGCGCAGTGGTGCTGGCAGGCATCATTACCTTTATGGGAGCGTTTTCCTTCGGCAAAAAGGGCTATGAGCTGCGCATCAATTATCCGCAGGTCAGCGGCCTGATGCCGGGCCATGTAGTGCGCTATGCCGGCGTGCAGGTGGGCACGGTAAAGGAGCTGAAGGTATCTCCCGACAAGGTTGAGGTTATTGCTGAAATAGACGACCATATTAAAATTCCTCAAGGAGCTGTGTTCAGCATCGCTGCGGACGGCATCATGGGCGAAAAATACGTGAACGTAGCGCCGCCGCAAAAAATGGGGCAGGGCTTTATTGCCGAAGGCAGTACGATTAAAGGTCTGCCCGGCGGCGGTATGGACGAGTTCTTTGCTAATTCCGGCGATTTAGTCGGCCGTCTGGAAAATATCGCTGTCGCGTTTGAAAATATCTTCGGCGATAAGGAAGTACAGGAGTCCATGAAGGACGGCTTTAGAAATATGCGCGATATCAGCGAGAATATGAATACCTTTACTAAGGTAATGGCCGACGTCGCCGTGGCTAACCAGCAGGATATCAGCCGCATGATACAGCAGATGAGCGAGTTAAGCCAGCATATGAACGGCACGGTTTCGCATATTGAAAGCATTATGGACGGCGTGGATAATAACGGTCAGACAGGGCGTAATATAGCCGCGATTGTCGCTAATATAGAGCAGACCAGCGAACGCATGGAAAACATTGTGCAGATGCTGGAATCTGTTGCGCAGGACCCGGTAACACAGCAGTCCTTAAAGGACACGTTGGTTAACGTCAAGGAAACCAGCGCTAAGGCTAATAAAATTTTAGGTACGCTGACGGAGGCAGAAGTTTCGGCAGATGCAGGCTATGCGGCCAAGGGCGGCGATTGGCGCGGGAATTTAGGCGTAACGCTGCGGCCCAGCGACGAGGCCTTTTTGTATATGGGCGGCTATGATATCGGCGACGCTAATAAATTTGACTTTATTGTCGGACGGCAGCTGGGCCATGCCGGAGTAAGCATGGGCGCTATGCAGGGGGAGTTCGGCGTGGGCCTGAGCTACGACTTGAGCCGCGATTTTAAGCTGTATTCCCAGCTTTACGATTTTGACGACGCCAAGGTGCGCGTGGGCGGCGAGCTGCGCTTGACAGACAGCTTTTCCCTGTACGGCGAGACCATGGATGTGCGCGGCAGCAAGCGCGATACCTATATGGGCGTAAGAACTTATTTTTAAGCTTGCAGCAGTAGAGGCGCATACTGTGGAGGTTTACAGAAATTTCATTTGACATTTTAGAAGAAAAAAAATATAATTTCTTTATACTGACTGGTTGGTCAGAATGAAATGGAGGTTTATCGATGAGTGGACATAAATTAAGTAAACGATTGCTGACTCTGTCGGCTGCCGTATCTTTGCTGCTGTGCCAATCAGCTTTTGCCGGTGAAACCGTGGAGCTGAATTTGCAGGACGCCATGGAGCGCGCCTTTAATACCAACCCCGCGATTACTATCTCCGGGTATGAACGCGACAGCGCACGCGCTAATTACAACGCCGCCCGCCAAAGCCGCGGTATTACCATCAGCGCTAATCACAGTACTCAGCGCAGCGGTTACGACGATAATGTTGTAAGAAAAACGAACCCCGACGGCTTTTGGACAGGTGAATATTATAAAGCCATTGGCAATACTCATTCTAATAGCTTGACGGCTTCTATTCCTATTTACACTGGCGGCAAGTTGAGCGGTACAGTTAAACAGGCTAAGGCTAACTACCTGTATACGGTAGAAGGCGTGCAAAAGGCTTACAACGATATGCGTTCTACCGTAACCAACGGTTATTTCGATATGCTGCAGGCCGGCAATATGCAGGACTTGGGACGCGAGTCCGTGGAGCAGCTGGCCGACCATCTGAAAAACGTCGAAGCGCAATATGAAGTCGGCGTTGTCGCTAAGGTCGACGTGCTGCGCAGCCAGGTAGAGCTGGCCAACGCCAAGCAGACCTTGATTCAGTACGAAAATAATTATCAAATCGCCGAAGCTAATCTGAATAAAATCGTGGGCTTGCCCATGGATACCCAGCTCAAGCTGGATAATATTTTAGTCTATACGCCTTACGATAAGGATTTGGAGGCTTGCTTGAATTATGCGTCCGAACACCGTCCGGAGCTGGAGCAGGCTAAGCAGAATGTAGAAGCCGCTAAAGGCGCGCTGCGCGTAGCCATTTCCGGTCATATGCCGCAAGTTACAGCCAGCGCCAGCCAAAACTGGAACAATACTAATTGGCCTGGTGATGAAAACGGTAACTGGGACGTTAGACTGAATGTCAACTGGAATTTATTCGATACCGGCGTGACCAATTCCAGGATTCACGGTGCAGAGGCTGATTTGGCTAAGGCTCATGAAACCTATCGCGATAAAGTTGATTCTGTAAATTTGGACGTGCGTACTAATTATTTAAGCCTGCGCGAAGCTGAAAAGCGTATCGACGCTACGCATCTGGCAGTTGACCAGGCTGATGAGGATTACCGTATCGCTCAGCTGCGTTACATGAACGGCGTGGGCACCAACACCGACGTGCTGGACGCGCAGGTGGCTTTGACCACGGCTAAGACAAACTATTTGCAGGCCTTGTATGATTACAATACCTCCAAGACCTCTCTGGAAACCGCTATCGGCGTACCTATGGCGTTCCCGACAAAAATCAGCGTAGAGGCTCCTAAGACTGAGCAAGCTGAAGCAGGCGCTGAAAAGGCGGCAGAATAAATATCTTTGAATATGCAACTGATAACCGGCAAGGAAGCTGCTTTGCCGGTTATTTTTTTGCGTTTATTCGCCTATTTGTGAAATAATTGGAAATAAAGAGGAAGAATAGCCGTAATGTCGAAATAATAAAAGTCTAGCTATAGGCTTAGCGAAAATTTTGCTTACGTTCAGGCAGGCTGTACAGTGGTTGTCTGAAACGGTACTTTTGGAGGATTTACGGCTGGTGAAGTATAGATGAAAAAATATTTCAGATTCCTAGGTTTTTTAATAGTGCTGCTCAGCGCAGGCTATATTTTTCTGGTGCATACGGTTATGCCCTCCTATTTGCGGCAGCTGGTGCCGCAGGCGGAGGCTATGGCCGACGATTATATCAACGGCAGCGTGTCCATCGGCGAGCTGACCTGGAACGGCGGCCTGAGCGCAGAGATAGACAATGTTGTGATAAGGGACGCTAACGGCAGCACGGTAGCCGAGCTGCCGCGTACCATTGTGCATTTGCGCCCATGGCTGGCGCTGGATAAGGGCGCGCGAGCCGTAAGCAAAATAGAGCTGATGCGTCCGAAGGCTTATTTGGCGATGAATGACAACGAGCAATGGAATATGCAGCATTTGCTCAAGCCTTCTGATTCCGACGAAACGCCCTTTTATGGCCTATTGGAAATTACCGGCGGCAGCCTGCGGGTAGCGACGCCTGAGGGTCAATGGGATTTTGGCGTGGAGGGCACGCTGAACGGCGGCGCTAATCCGAAATTTGGCGTTGATATGCAGCTGACCAGCGGTACGGACAGGTTGGGCGTTAGCGGTTTGCTGACTTCCAAGGGCGAAGGCCGCTTGCAGGTGAAGGGCGATAAGCTGGCGCTGGCGGCTTATGGCGCTTTGGCGAAACGCTACGCCGGGTTGGATAATTTGCAGGGCGGACTGGGCAAGCTAGCCGTTTTGTATGTCAATGAAAACGGCGGGCAGAGCTTTTCTGGCGAGGTGGCTTTAGCTGGGCTGCAAGCCGAAATACTGGCGGCGAACGAAAAGCATAAGGTAGCGCTGAACGGTTTGCTGCGCGCTCGTGATAATGTGGTGCAGGTCAATGGCCTTGACGTGGGCGTGGACGGGCAAAAGCTGCGCCTGGAGGGTGAGGCCGACCTGAGCGATATCGAAGCGCCTCGGGGCGAGGGCGTAGTGACGGCGGACAGCTTGGCTTATGGCAGCTACGAGGCTGCTAAGCTGCGCTTGCCCTTCCGCGCCGATAAAGAAAATATTATTTTAGACGGCTTCCAAGCGGAATATGGCGGCGGCAGCATAAGGGCTAACGGCGCTTACAGCATTAAGGAGCAGGTGCTGACAGCCGACGTTCAGCTGCAAAATGTAACCCATCATCTGCCTGACCGGCCTGCGGACGACGTTCACGTCAACGCCAAGCTGGCGGTGCTGGGCAAGGCTTTGCAGGATAAGGTGGAGCTGCACGCTGCGGCGGATACCTTTGATTTGCGTTGGCGCAGTCTGACGATTAACAAAATGGCTTTGGACGGCGCGCTGGACGAAGCCGGTTTAAAAATAGACCATTTCAGCGCTTTTGCCGGCAATAACGGCAGTCTGGCGGTCAGCGGCAGCGTGGCGAAGGACGGCACGGTGGCTTTGCAGGGACGCATGGCCGATTTCCCCATAAATCCTTTGCTGGATATCGCGGCGGGGCAGGAAGCCAGCGGCCTGTGCTCCACGGGCTTTGCCATCGGCGGCAAGCTGACGGCTCCGGAATTTTCCGGTATGGTACAGCTAACGCAGGCTGAATTTTTGAAGCAGAAGATTGACGAGGCTCACGGCTTTATCAGCTTGAAGGACAATGTGCTGACGATTAAAAATCTGGTGGCAAATATGGAACAGGGCAAGCATTTCCTGGACGGCAGCATAGATTTGCGCGGCGAGGAGCCTGCCTTCGAGCTGTCCTTGGAAACTCAGGGCGTGCGCATCGAGCCCATTATGCAGCTTTTGGCGCCGGATGCTTCGGTAACGGGCAATTTGGATAATATTATGCAGCTCAGCGGCACGGTCAGCCATCCGTCCGTGTATGGCGAGGTTCACGCTACGGACGGCAGTGCGGCCAAGCAGCTGTTTAACAGCGTATCGGGGCGCTATATTTATGAGGACGGCAGGCTGGAGCTGCACAATTTCCTTATCCAGGCCTTCCTGGCCAGCATTAAGCTGGATGGCGTAATGACGGCAGATCAGCGTCTGGATTTTAATATGGACGCTAAGAATGTGGATTTGGCCCATTTGCCCATTAAAGATGAAACTGTGGATTTAGACGGCTTGCTGGACGCCAAGGGCCATTTAGGCGGCGTGCTGAACAGTCCTACCTTTAACGGCGATATTGCCAGCGAAAAAATTTACATTAACGGCGAGGTGCTGTCCGAGCTGCAAGGTACGCTGGACAGCAACGCTAAAGAAAAAAATATTTTTCAGGTATCCTTTAAGCAGCCTTATAAGGACGACCCGCTTAACTATGGCATTTACAGCGCCGATATCAATATCGATACTGTGCAGCGCTTTGTACAGGGTAAGGTGCTGATGGCATGGGGCGATATTGGCGGTTTGCTGCGTATGGCGCGGCAGGATTATGATATTAACGGCCAGATGCAGGGCGAGCTGAGCTTTAACCCGCAGGGCAAGGGCAGCGGTATTACCATTGCCGTTAATGCCGACGACGTTAAAATACATGAGCTGAATTATGCCCATATGAATTTTAACGGCCATCTGCAAAATGGTATTGTAAGTTTTGATAACGTCAAGCTGCAGGAGCAAAAGGATGTCAGCGACCGTGGCCTGATTGTTGCCGACGGACGCATAGATTTGCGCAAGAAAGGCATGGATATGGCGTTGTCCTCCGTCAAGGCTAACCCGGCGATTGTGACGGCGGTAATGAAGGACCCGCCGGAGATTAAGGGCGAAATGGATATGACGGTGAAGCTGGGCGGCACTATCGACGAGCCTCAGGGAACAGGCTCTTTGGAAATCGCCGACGGCTCTGTGGCCGGAGTCAGCATAGACCGGTTAACCGCTATGCTGTCGCTGAATAATGATAATATCCATTTGCAGCAATTTTCTGCCGTTAAGGACGCCTACGGCGTTAAGGCCGAGGGCGATATTCCTTTGGATTTGTTCCGCTCGCGGGAGCAGCGCCGCAATCCTCACGCGCAGATGAATATTATTGCGGATTTGAACGAGGCGCGTATGGGAATTTTACCGGCCATGACCAAAATGGTGGAATGGGGCGTGGGCGATACCCAGGGACAGGTACGTTTAGCCGGTACCTTGGAGGAGCCCTTGCTCTTTGGCTCTTTGAAGATTACCGAAGGCGCGGTAAAACTGAAATATATAGATACGGTGCTGGAAAATATTAACCTGGACGTTGATTTTAACGGTAATACGGTGCTGCTGCGCGACCTTTCCACTAAATTAGGCAAGGGTACGCTGGCTGCCGAGGGCAGCTACGCGCTGAATACGTCCATGGATACAGGCTACAGCCTGCATATTATGGCTAAGAATGCGGAAATTGCCTCCCAGATATTTACCGGAAGCATTAACAGCGACGTGACTATCGAGCCGCAAAAATACCGCGACTTTAGTAAGCCGCGCAGCAATAACGCGCCGCCTCCCATGGCTTATCGTCCTTTGGTTAAGGGCAGCGTGCTTTTGGACGACGTGTTGGTAAATATGCCGACTATTCCGGAGCTGGGCGAGGGCGAAAGCAATATCGGACTTGATATGCGCGTGGATTTAGGGCGCAGAATTCATTTGTATAACAGCTATTTATACGATATTTGGCTGGGCGGCGGCATTCAGATTAAAGGCAGCAGCAAGTATCCGCTAATCGACGGAACGATTCGGGCGGAGAAGGGCAGCGTTACTTATCTGCGTACCGACTTTAAGCTGAATAAGGCAAGCCTGAACTGGATTGAACCGGGAAGCTTCCTGCCCAATGTTAATCTGGAAAGCACGGCTCGCTTCAGCCGTTATAATATCTTTATGAAGATTAACGGACCTGTGGAAAATATGGATTTGCAGCTGCAGAGCGATCCGCCCATGGAGCGCAATACCATTATCAGAATGCTGACGCTGCAGCGCGATACGGCAGGCAGCAACGAGGTCACGTCCGAGGACATGAATAACCTGATGACCGTGGGCCTGCAAATGACGGTGCTGGGCGACGTGGAAACATGGGTTAAGCAAACGCTGGGCTTGGACCAGTTCCGCATTTATACGGGCAAGGTGCGTTCCGGTATCGGCTTTGAAAGCTCTAAAGACCGCAATCAGGAGCTTACGCCGGACGAGCGCAACCAGTACAATGTATTGGTAAGTAAATATCTGAACGATAAATTGATGATAGGTTACACAACCAGCTTTGACGCTCTTGACAGAAGTGTTTTCGGGCAGTACGATATTAGCAGGCATTTTAATATTACTTACTCCCGCAGCTACGATATGTCGGATACGGAAGATTGGTACGGCTTGGAATATAAAATCAGCTTTTAATTTTGCTTGATAACCAGTAAGAGGGGAGGTGGAAGCATGCTGCAAAGCTATTTGGATGAGCTGCGCAAAACGCCGCTGCTGGAGCCGCAGGAGGAACGCGCTTTGTGGGAGCGTTCAGCGGCGGGCGATTTTGCGGCGCACCAGCGCTTGATGACGGCTTATCAGCCGTTGGTTTTTAAGCTGGCTGTCGGCTTTAAGCTGCCGGAGGCAGAAACGCTGGAGCTTATCCAGGAAGGTATGGTTGGCCTGCTGGAGGCAGCGGAAAATTACGATTATAAGCGTCAGGTAGCCTTCAGCCTGTTTGCTACCTACCGTATTAAAGGCAGTATGGTGGATTATCTGCGCCGCAGCTCGGACAAGGGACTGCTGTATCTGGACAGCGATATCGGTCAGGGCTTTACTTTAAGCGACGCGCTGCCGTCGGCGCTGGCTTCGCCTACGGAGCTGGCTGAGCGTAAGCTGCTGCAGGAAAAAGTGGCTCAGGCTATGGACCGCCTGCCTGCTAAGGAACAGCAGGTGCTGCAGGGTATGTATCTGGAGGACAGGCCCGCGCAGGCCGTGGCCGAGGCTATAGATGTCAGTCTGGGGCATGTGTACCGTCTGCAGAAGCAGGGAGTGCGCCGTATTCGCGGCATGCTTTCCCGTTTTATGCACGATTTTAATAAGGAATAATTTATTTATAAGTGCATTTATTGAGTAAACAGAAGTATTTCAGCGTAAATCGCTTTAAAACAGGAAAAATCTGCGAAAACGAGCCGTAAAAATATAAGCGGCGCAGATGATTATTGTAAGTATAGTTATTTAGCTTATTTTATTCCGGCAGAAAGGGGTTTTACTATGGAGCGCTCAAGCCGTTCGCTGTTTCAGCGTATCCGCTGCGTTAAAAGCAGCTTGGATAATGCGGAACGCAGCTTTTTGGACAATAAGGATATTCGCGGCGAGCTTGACCTGATGCTGGCGGAAGCCGAGCTGAAAAACCTGCGCCGGAAAAAGGACGTTCCCTGGAGCTGGAACCGCCATCTTTTGGCGGCCTGTGCCGCAGTGCTGCTAGTGCTGACGGGCTTCGGCGGCTGGTATTGCGCCAAGGACCATTATTTACAGCGCAGAGCCGTGGCGGCTCCGGCAGAAGCACATACGGCAGCTTCTGCGGTTGTGCCGGTACGGCAGGCAGCGCCTGTCAAGGCGGTTGTTGTGGAAAAAATAGTTAAGCAGGATATTCCTGCTCAGGCGGCAGCGTCTGAAAAGCAGCAGGTTAATATATCTAAAGCCGATATGCACAGACTGGTACAGTCGGCACGATTAGAGTTGAGCAACTCTAAATGAAGCGCAAGGAGGATAATCCATTGATGAAAAGAACCCTACGGCAGCCTTTGAGGGTGGGCTTGGCAGCAATGCTGCTGGGCTTGCCGGTTTATGCTGATGATATACAAATTGCGGAGGCTGCGACTCCGCCAGCCGTGCTGGAGTCTGCTGCAGAAACGGACTCCGTGGAAACAGCCTACGCTGCTGCGGCGCGTGAAAACGCTGCCCAGACTGCGGCTGCAGCCGGCGCTCAGAAGGATACAGCGCCTGCCGACGCAGCTGCGGCAGCTCCCGCAGACGAGCCCGAGGCTGCTGCCGTGTCGGCGGAATCTGACGCGCAAAAGGCGCAGGAGCCTGAGAAGCAAGCAGAGCCTGCAGCCGAAGCTGTGCAGGAGCCTGCGGCAGAAGCAGCTGCCGTTCAGGAGCAGAAGCAAGAAGAAAACAGGCTGGAGCCGTATGTGGGCAAAACCATTACCAAGCAGATAATCGAAGGCAACGCTACCGTTCCCGAAGAGGAGGTTTTAGCGGTGCTGAAGACTAAACCCGGTATGGAATTTACGGAAGCCGGACTGACGGAGGACTTGAGCGCCATTTACGATATGGGCTGGTTCTACGATCTGCATCCGGAATTTAAAGCTGTGCCGGAGGGCGTGCAGGTTATTTACCATGTGCTGGAAAACCCCGTGTATAAGTCCGTTAAGGTGCAGGGCAATACGGTTATCGACAGCAAAAAGGTGGACGCCTGCTTTGACCTGGAGCAGGGCAAGGTCGCCAATTTGAAGCAAATCAATAAAAGCGTGCAGAGGCTGGAGGAGGAATACCGTTCCAACGGCTATATTCTGGCGCGCGTAACGGACGTGCATATGGAGCAGGACGGTACGCTGAACGTGACTGTCAACGAGGGCATTGTTGAGGACTTCAAGGTAAAGGGCAATGTAAAATGTAAGGATTACGTCATTACCCGCGAAATGAAGCTGAAAAAGGGTAAGCCCTTTAACGCCAAGGATGCTCGCCGCAGTATGCAGCGCGTGTACAACCTGGGCTATTTTGAAGACGTTAATATTAAGCTGAACCCCGGCCGCGAGCCTAATTCCGTAGAGGTAGAAATTTCGGTAGTGGAAATGAATACCGGTACTTTCGGCATTGGCGCAGGCTACAGCAACGCCGACGGCTTTGTCGGTATGATTTCCATTGGCGATAAGAACTTCCGCGGCACCGGCGATAAAATCAATATCCGTTGGGAGTTTGGCGGCGAGGATAACAAGAACTATGATTTCAGCTATACCCGTCCGTGGATTGACAATAAGGAAACCAGCGCTACGCTGAATTTGTACGATATTACTAACGAATACGCCGACTATGATATTCATGGCGACGAAATTGCGCGTTATGATAAAAAGCGCCGCGGCCAGGAAATTACTTTCAGCCGCAAAACCAATAACGAGTATGTAAGCAATTACGTTACTCTGAAAAACCGCGAGGATATTTATAAGGGCGAAGCTGACGGCTACGAAGACGATAAAGACCAATATTATGAGGACCAGTTTAACGAAAGCGGTAAATTCGAAGAAAGCTGGATGCCGCCAACTGCCGAAGAACGCCGTAAGGAAAACTTCGGTACGACGCGCAGTATTACGCTGGGGCGCGTTTTCGATTCCCGCGATAATATTTACGACCCCCACGAGGGCAAACGTATCGGCTACAGCTTAGAGTGGGCCGGCGGTCTGGGCGGCGATTTTGACTTTACTAAATTTACCGCCGACTACCGCTACTATTACCGTGCTGGCGGCGAAAGCGTTTGGGCTTTGAACCTGGGCGCAGGCTATGCCGACGGCGATATGCCGCTGAGCCAGCGCTTCTCCATGGGCGGCAGCGATACCCTGCGCGGCTACGAGGACGATCAGTTCCGCGGCAACAGCATGGTTAAGGCCACGCTGGAATACCGCTTCCCCATTGTCAAAAAGGTACAGGGCGTACTCTTTACCGATAACGGTTACGCTTGGGATAAACGCCATGAGGATGAATTTGATTTCGGCCTGATTAAGAACAGCTACGGCGTGGGCCTGCGCATCAATTCTCCTTTGGGCCCTGTTAAACTGGATTATGGCTACGGTGAGGACGGCGGCAAGTTCCACTTTAGCTTTGGCGGACAGTTCTAAGCTGTGGGGCGATGGCTGTAATGAAGCTGAATACAATTTTAATCCTTGCTGCAATGACATGCTTGCCATTGCAGCAAGCTTTTTCTGCGCAAATTGAAAATGTCAGCGTGCAGGTGGTGGACGTTAACGGCGGCACCAGCCAGATCCTGCTGGATAAAATGAGCGGCAGTATGCAGGTGGTCGCCGACCAGCTTTTTTTGGACAAGGACGTTGCTAAAGTAGCCGCCGCCGGAGAGGATTATAAACGCTTGCTGACGGAAATAGGCGACCGTGTTTTTACGGGCTACGAGCTGAGCGAGGTGCGGCTGCAGCCGGGCGCGCATACTGAGATTGTGCTTTATGCCAGGCCCTGGAACAGGATTATCAGCCAGCCGACAGTGGATCTGCAGTTTTCCGGCGTGGAGCCGCAGACAGCGGAGCTGCTGCAGCAGCGGATACCGTCGCTCAAGCGGGAGCTGGAGCAGGCCATCAGCGGCGCGTCCGAGGACGCAGGCGATTGGGCCGGCGGCGTGCTGCGTAAAATGGCGCGGCAGCAGGTAGAAGAACGGCTGCCGGAATTTAAGGCGGCTGTGGACGTGGTGCAGGATAGGCAAAGTACCGTAGTGCAGGTGGTTATTTATCCCGTAGGGCAGCTGGTGAGCAATATTAAATACGAGCTGCGCAGCGAAGCCATTCCTAATATTCTGCTTATGGAGCTGAAATATAAGTACCTGTCTGAATGCGACAGGCTGCGGGGGCTGCCGGTAGCTTATGTGCAGGCCCACAAGGCCGAGCTGGAGCAAATGCTGACGGATAAGCTGCTGGCGGAAACGGCAGTGCAGAAATTTCATTTACAGCCGTCGGTACGGCTCACGCCGGGCGCTAATCTTGGCGTGAATATTATGATTAATTCGGACGATTATAAGCTGTGGTTCGAGGGTTACGGCGATATTGGCCGCGATAGCGATAACCTTTCCGGCAAGGCGCATATAGGCAAGTTTATTTCGCCGCGGGACGAGGCTTTCGGCGAAGCGGAGGTTATTCTGGACGACGTAGAGTGGCGCTTCGGCGCAGGCTATGCCCGCTATTGGGGTAAAAGCGTGTGGAGCTATATGCGGCGGATGCCCATAGGCGATAACGATTACCGGCTGGAATATAATTTAAGCCCCAAGTGGCGCTTGCGTGCTGAGCATTTTTCGGGAGACGACCGCAATGAATTTGGTGTGCGGTACCGCATTCACGAATTCCTGAGCGCCGAGTACGTCTATGGCGGCGATGAATTTTATTTACGAATTATAGGAAATCTGTAGCAATTCTTGAAAGAATGGTTGCAGACTGCTATAATAAACTATATATGTGTATCTATCTAAATTTTTATTAAAGAAAGTAGGGATTCTGATTATGATGCAGCAATTGCGTAATCCTAAAAATGTAAAACTGGTGTCTCTCTTTGTAGCGGCCATCTTTGTTTTAGGCTGCTTTGCTTTGTCCTTGACTCAAAGCGGCTTTGGCAAAACTGCTTCCGCAGCGTCCAGCGAATCGGCTATCGGCGTGGTAAATTATCAGATGCTGATTTCGCAAAGCCCCGACCTGAAAGGCGTGGACGACGCTATGAAGACGGAAATCGAGAATGCGCAAAAGGATTTTGACGAAAAAAGCAAGGAAATGAACGAGGCCGAAAAGAGACGCTATTATACCCAGATTCAGGAGCGTTTGCAAAATAAGCAGAAGGAGCTTATGGACCCGGTGATTAAAAGCATCGAAGCAACGATTAAAAAAGTAGCCGATAAGAAGGGCTTGTCCGTTGTTGTGGAAAAGAGTACCGTAGTTTACGGCGGCGTGGATATTACGGATGAGGTAGCCAAGGCTTTGCAGTCCGGTAAATAAGGCTTTAGCGCCTTATAAAGATGTTTCTATTTGAGCCGTAGGGCAGATTATCGTGTTGTCGGCATGAGGAGGTTGTCATGGTTGGGAAACGGCTGGGGAAGATAGCCGCTGTAGCAGCAGCGGCCCTGCTGATTTCAGCTTGCGGCGTCAGTAGTTTGGGACAGCAGGATAAGATCGCCGTGGTTAACTGGGAGAGAGCTTTCAGCGAGCATCCGCAATACGGCAAGCTTAAGCAGGGCGAGGGCGTGCTCAAGGATTTGCTGGGAAAACGGCAGGGACAGGAAAAGCTGGCGCAGGCGCAAATGGGCAGCTTGAATAAGCTGCGCAATTTGCGGCAGCTCAGCGAGCACAGCTATTTGACTGCTGACTTTAATACCAGGATGGTAGAGCAGCGGGAAATAGAAAATAAAAAGCTGCAAAGCTTTATCGCCGCAGCCGAGAAGGAAGCGGCAGAGCAGCTGGCTCCGCGGAAAAAGGAAATCGAGGACAGCTATCAGCTGAAAATTTTTAATCTGCGGGCCCTGCTGGAATCCATCAGGCTCAAGCGCGACGAGCGTCAGGCGTTGGAAAAGGAGCTGCAGGAAATGCAGCTGGAACGCGGCCGCCGTATTATGGAGCTGGAGCGGGAACAGCGCGCTTTGGTGGACGCTAAGGTGCGGCCTTACGTGGCGCAGATGCAGCAGCGTATGGCGCAGGCTGCAGAAGCTTACCGCAGCAAAATGCAGTCGCAGCTGTCGGATAAGGACGCCCGGGACAAGGAGCTGATGAGCGCCGCTCCCAAAGCGCTGCAGAACGCATTGGCGATTATGGACCGCGAGATTGCCAAGCAGCAGGATAAGAACGACCGGCTCAAGCAGCAGATTAATAAGGATATTGAAAGTCAGGCTGTGCGTTTGGCCCACGAACGCGGCTATACCATAGTATTTAATCAATATAAGGTTAATCTCAAGGCCGAAGATATAACGGACCTTGTGATCAGAAATCTGAATAAACAATAAAGCAAAGAATATGATAAGCGAGGTTTTGAACATGAAAAAAATAATTGCAGGCTTGCTGGTTGCAGTCTCTATGCTGACCTTTGGCTGCAGCGGCCGCAACGCGGAATTTGGCGTGGTTGATATGAAGCAGGTGGAAACGGAAGCTCCCGTAGTTAAAAACACTAAGGAAGACGTAACCAAGCAGATGACCGACTTAAAGGCGCAAATGGATAAGGATATGGAAGGCAAGAACGGCGAAGAAGCCGCCAAGATTGCCGAGGATTACGGCGCTAAGGCCAAGCTGATTCAAAGCGAGGCACAGAATAAGCTGAAGGCCAGCCTGGATACCGCTCTTAATCAGGTAGCTAAGGAAAAGAATTTAGGCGCTATTATGATTAAAGAAGCCGTTCCTCAAGGCGGCACCGACGTTACTAAAGAAGTCATTGCCAAAATGCAATAAAGCGCACCCTGAGCGGGCGGGTTGGCCCGTCCGCTTTTCGTGTTCAGTAAAATATTTTGCTGGCGCGATGTATTTGATGGAGGTTTGAAATGGAGAAGAGTGTACAAGAATTAGCAAAATTTTTACATGGCACAGTGGAGCATGATAATCCGGAGCTGAAGATTACCGGCGTAAACGGTTTGGTAGAAGCCGGCCCGCAGGATATATCTTTTGCCGTACCGCCCCATGTGGAGCATTGCCATTTAAGCAAGGCCGGCGTTATGGTGCTCAGTCCTGCTGACCCGGAACTGGACGGGCGTCCTGTTATTCGCGTGGAAAATCCCCGCGCCGCTTTTGCCGCACTGCTGGAACTGTTCCGCCCGCAGGAGGATGTGGAGCGCGTAATCAGCCCTTTGGCCTATGTTTCTCCGAAGGCTAAGATCGGCAGCAACGTGGCTGTGCAGCCCTTTGCCGTCGTAGAGGACGGAGCTGAGATTGGCGACGGCTGTGTGCTTTATCCTCACGCCTATGTGGGCAAGCGCGTAAAAATGGGCAAGGATTGTACGCTTTATCCTAATACCACTGTGCGTGAGGACTGCGTGCTGGGCGACCGCGTAATTTTGCAGTCCGGCGCCGTTATCGGCGGCGACGGCTTTGGCTATATTACCCAAAACGGCAAGCACAGCAAGGTGCTGCAGACCGGTAACGTAATTTTGCAGGACGATGTGGAAATCGGCAGCAATACCTGTATTGACCGGGCTACGGTGGACAGCACTATCGTAGGCAAGGGCACTAAAATCGATAATCTGGTACACTTGGGGCACAACGATATTCTGGGCGAGAATTGCCTGGTAGTGGCTCACGTGGGCATTTCCGGCAGCGTAACCGTGGGCAATAATGTTACCTTCGCCGGACAGGTCGGTACGGTTGGACATATTACCATCGGCAATAACTGCGTCTTTGGCGGCAGAACGGGCATTACCAACGACGTGCCCGATAATTCCGTGATGGGAGGCTTCCCTGCCATGCCCATGAAGGAATGGCTGCGCCAGGAGGCCAATGTGCGCAAGGTGGGAGATATGTTCAAGCGCCTTAAAGCTCTGGAAAAGGAATTGGCGCAATTGAAAAAATAAACGATGGCCGGCGCGCAAGCAAGTGCCAGGAGCATAGCAGCAGTGCGCGCCGAGCGTGAGGTAAAGTGTTTGGTTATTATACTGTAAAATTTTTCAGCAAATTGATGTGTATTCTGCCTGCCTGCCTGCGGAATTTATTCGCAGCCTTTCTGGGCAGGGTGGCCGTTTTGGTGGTGCCCTGCTGGCGTTTGCAGATGGCGGCTGCCAACGTGCAGGAATGCTTGGGCGTGGACGCTAAAAGAGCGCGGCAGATAGCCGAGGACAGCCTGCATCGTTTTGGGCGTATGGTGGTCGAGGTGCTGCGTTTTCCATTGCTCAATAAAGACAATATTCATGAGCTGGTGCAGGTTGAAGGGCTGGAATATCTGGAACGGGCCTACGCCGAGGATAAGGGCGTTATTATGTGTACGGGCCATTACGGCAACTGGGAGCTTTTGGGCGCTACGGTAGCGCTGCACGGCTATCCCATGCTGTCCATTACCCGCAAGCAGAACAATAGCTATATGGATAAGGCTATTAACGAGTTCCGCCAGATGGTGGGACAGAAGGTAACGTATAACCGCGGCGGTCACGGCTTGCTGGCTATCAGCAGAATGCTTAAGGAAAAGCATCTGTTGGGCGTGCTGTACGATCAGGATACTAACGACGACGGCGTGGAAATCGAGCTGTTCGGCAAGCGCTCCATTATACCCTTGGGAGCTGCGGCTTTGTCCCGTATTTACGGCTCGCCGATTTTGCCTATCTTTTTGCATAATAACGACGACGGTACCTGCACGGCTAAAATCTATCCGCCGCTGTACACGCCGCGGACTAAGGATAAGCAGCAGGATTTTTACGATGTTACTAAAAAGCTGGTGGACGTTTTAGAGCAGGAGATCACAGCCCATCCGGAAATGTGGTTTTGGGTGCATGATCGCTGGAAGGACGGCAAGCAGCGATTTGGCAGGAAAAAATAAATGATAATAAGGAGGATGAAGATGTCCGAGCAAAATAAAGCAAGGCAGCATACCATCGCCAAAGAGGTTTCCTATTCGGGAATCGGGCTTCATTCCGGCAAGGATGTGCTGATGACCTTTAAGCCGGCTGCCGCCGGTGCAGGCATTATTTTTGTGCGCACCGACCTTCCGGGGCGTCCGGAAATCAAAGCGCTTGCAGAAAACGTCAGCTCCACGGTGAAGGCTACCACTTTGAGCGCTAACGGCGCCGAGGTTTTTACGGTCGAGCATTTGATGAGCGCCTTAGCCATGATGGCTATCGATAATATTTATATTGAAATGTCTTCCCCTGAACCGCCGGTAACGGACGGCAGCGCCAAGGTTTTCTGCGAGCTGCTGGAGAAGGCCGGCCTGCAGGAGCAGGAGGCGGAGCGCGAGGTTTATGCCGTAGATAAAGCGTTTACAGTATACGACGGGGACCGTTACATCGCCGTGCTGCCCTATGACGGCTACAGAATTTCCTTTACCTCTATTAATAAGCATCCTATGCTGGGCACCCAGTATTTTGATATTCTTTTGGATAAGGAAAGCTATAAAAAGGAAATTATGCCTGCCCGCACAGTGGCCTTTACCCATGAGCTGGAAATGCTGCGCAAAATGGGCTTGGGCCTGGGTGGTTCCTTGGAAAATGTGGTTGTTTTTGACGAGAATAAGATTCTTTCCGTGCCGCGTTTTGAGGACGAGCTGATTCGTCATAAAATCCTTGATGTGATTGGCGACCTGTATCTTTTAGGCCCCATTAAGGCGCATGTTATCGCCGTAAAAACTGGGCACGCCTTTAATTCGCAAATCGCTAAGCAGATTCAGGCTTATAGAACAAAGGAGGAGTAAATCATGACCGTTCTGGATATTAACGAAATAAAAAAGATTCTGCCCCATCGTTATCCTATGCTGCTGGTGGACCGTATTTTGGAGATAGAGCCGATGAAACGCGCTGTAGGTATCAAAAATATTACGGCTAACGAAATGCAGTTTTTAGGTCATTTCCCCAATGAGCCCATTATGCCCGGCGTATTGCTGATTGAAGCTATGGCGCAGGTTGGCGGCGTAGCTATGCTGTATCCCGAAGAAAACCGCGGCAAAATCGCCGTTTTTGCTAAAATTGATAATGTGCGCTTCCGCAAGCAGGTAGTGCCCGGCGATCAGGTTGTAACTACCGCCGAGGTAACGAAGATTATGCGCGGGAATATGGGCATTATCCATTGCGAGGGTAAGGTGGACGGCAAGGTGGCCTGCGAATGCGACTGCACTTTTGCTATCATGGACCCGAAAAATTAAAACGCGAGAAAATTATCAAACAAGCAGAAATAAGTAGTATAAACGAGCTAGACGGCTTATTTCAGATTAAATTAAGGATAAATGCTGTTTTTACCCTGTGAAAAAAGTTTGTCGGCTGTGATTATAGTATTATATTTGAATTTAATTGTTTGATTAATTTTTTGGGAGTGAAGATAATGAGTTCGATAATAATGCCTGAGAGCGGAATCCATGAAACAGCAATTATCCATCCGAATGCAGTTATTGGGAAGGACGTAAAGGTAGGACCTTATGCCGTTATAGATGAGGATACCGTTATTGGCGACGGATGTGTGATTGGCGCTCATGTTACGATTCATAAATATACTACCGTGGGTAAAAACAACAGATTTTTCCCCGGCTGCTCGATTGGCGCCGTACCGCAGGATTTGAAATTTGTCGGCGAGCAAACGCGGACGATTATTGGCGACGGCGGTACCTTCCGTGAATGCTGTACCGTCAACAGAGCCTGCGGCGAAGGCAACGAAACGCGCATCGGCAATAATATTCTGATGATGGCTTATACTCATGTGGCTCATAACTGCATCGTTGGCAATAACGTAATTATGTCCAACGTAGCTACGCTGGCAGGCCACGTTATTGTGGAGGATCGCGCCGTTATCGGCGGTTTGGCGGCTGTGCACCAGTTCTGCAAAATCGGCCGCAACGCTATGGTAGGCGGCATGGCTCGCGCCTCCCAGGATATTCCGCCGTTTATGATTGTAGCCGGCGACCCGGCCTTTGTTTCCGGTTTGAACAGCGTGGGTCTGGCCCGCGCAGGTATGCCGCAGGAGGAACGCAGCGAGCTGAAAAAGGCTTTCCGCATTCTGTACCGCAGCGGCCTGCCCTTGCAGGAGGCTATTGCTACCATGGAAGCGGAGCTTAACAGCTGCGAGCCGATAGAGCATTTGATGCGCTTCCTGCGCACTGTGGAGCGCGGTATTATCCGCACCCGCAAGGGCTGATGGTCATGGAAGTTTTAGGCGTACTTTCCGGCATTGGGCATCTGCCGGTGGAGGTGGCGCGGTCTGCCAAGAGCCTGGGCTATGAGGTTGTAGCCGTAGGCGTGGTTCCCGGCATCGACGAGGAGCTGGCGGATAGCGTTGACTTTTATTACGATATCAATATCGGTAAAATAGGTAAAATTATTTCCACGCTGAAAAAGCATAAAGTTACCCGCGTGACCATGATCGGCAAGGTGACGAAGGAGGTTCTGTATAAGGCAGGCGCTATCGTTCCCGATCTGCGGGCTATTAAAATTTTAGCCAGCGTGCCCGACCGCAAGGACGATACTATTATGAACGCTATCGTTAAGGAGCTGGAGGGCGAGGGCATCGAGGTTATGGATCAGACAGTGCTGATCAAGCCGCTGCTGCCGCAGCCCGGCGTGCTGACTAAGCGCAAGCCTACGGAGGCAGAGCTGGCCGATATGGAATTCGGCTTTGAAATGGCAAAGGCTATCGGCGGGCTGGACATTGGTCAGACTGTGGTGGTTAAAAACCGCGCAGTGATGGCGGTGGAGGCTATCGAAGGCACGGATGCCTGCATTCTGCGCGGCGGCTATTTAGGCAAGGGCGGCGTTATTGTGGCTAAGGCTGCTAAGCCGTCCCAGGATCAGCGCTTCGATATTCCCGGATTCGGCACCAAAACCATGGAGTCCATGATTTACGCGGGAGCTACCGGCATTGTCATTGAAGCCGGCAATACTCTGGTTGTGGAGCGTGAAAAGGTCATTTCTTTGGCTGATAAGCACAATATTACTATTCTGGTTAAATAAATATCGTAAAAATTTCGCATTTCTTAGCGGTTGGCAGCTTATGTCAGCCGCTTTTTGTGTTATAATATATACTGAATATGTGTAGGTTGTAACGAGGAGTTATTATGGCGAAAATTCTCATATCCGCCGGTGAAGCCTCCGGCGATATTCATGCAGCGGCAGTTACCGCTGCCATAAAAAGTATAGACAGCGAAGCGCAGATCTTTGGCATGGGCGGCGACGCTTTGCGTGCAGCGGGCGGCGAGGTGCTGTTCGACATTAAGGACCACGGCGTCATGGGCTTTGTGGAGGTTATCCGCAAGCTGCCGGATTTGTTCAAGCTGCGCAGCGACTTCGGCAGGGTTATGGACGAGTGCAAGCCAGATTGTCTTGTGATAGTCGATTACCCCGGCTTTAATATGAAGCTGGCGAAGCTGGCCCACGATAAGGGCATACCGGTAGTATCTTATATCGCGCCCTCGGCCTGGGCCTGGAATAAGGGCCGCGCCAAGAACGTAGCTAAGCTCGTGGATAAGGTGGCTTGTATTTTTCCCTTTGAATACGACGTATATAAAGAAGCCGGAGCGCCCGTGGAATTTGTCGGGCATCCGCTGCTGGATATAGTGCAGCCTGCTATGACGCGGGAGGAAGCGGCGGCCTGGGCCGGGAAGGAGCCGGGCAAAAGGTTGGTGCTGCTCATGCCGGGCAGCAGGCTGATGGAGATTGAAAAAATGCTGCCTACGCTGCTGGCAGGAGCTAGGATTTTGCAGAAGCAAATGCCGGAGGTACAGTTTGCTATGCCGCGGGCCGGAACAATTCCTTTGGAGCTGCTGCAGAGTAAGATTAAGGAATCCGGTTTGGAGGTTAAAATAACGGAAGGGCATAACTACGATTTATTCAGCGTTGCCGATTTGGCGCTGGCAACCAGCGGTACCGTTACCTTGGAGGCGGCCTTGTGCGGCCTGCCCAGCGTTATTGTCTACCGCACTTCGGCGCTGAACGCGTTTATCGCCCGTTTGGTCATCAACATACCCAATATCGGTTTGCCCAATATTGTGGCAGGCAGGCAGATTCTGCCGGAGCTGCTGCAGGATGATTTTACGCCCGCTAAGCTGGCGGCAGCGGCAGCAGAGCTGCTGGCGCCGGGACGCCGACCGCAGCTGGACGCTGATTTAGCCTATATGAAGCGGCGCTTAGGCGAGCCCGGCGCTGTAGGACGCGTAGCCCAACTAATTTTAAGAATAGCTGAGGAGAAGAAATGAATTTATATTTTCGCGCATTGCAATATATACGCCCCTATATATTCCGCGGCTTGTGCGCCGCTGTCTGCACCGCTATCGCGGCGGGCGGCACGGCATATTTGCCATGGATTATTAAAGATATGGTCGACCAGGTGCTTAAGGAAAAAAACACCGAGATGCTCAATTATATCGTGGTCAGCATTATCGTGGTCTTTGTTATCCGCGGCTTCGCCTATTATGGGCAAAGCTATTTGATGAACTACGTAGGCCAGCGTGTGATTATCGATATCCGTAAAGCTGTTTTTGAAAAATTACAGCGCTTGAGCCTGACCTTTTACGATAAAAACAAAACCGGTACCATTATGAGCTATGTAACCAACGACGTTAGCGCTTTACAGTCCGCTATGGTGGAAAACGTGGTGGAAATGGTAACGGAAAGCGTTATTCTTATTGCGTCCATCGTGATGATGGTTTATCTGGACTGGCGCTTGTTTTTAGTTACCTTCAGTACCTTTCCTGTCGTGCTGCTGTTTATCGATTGGTTTGGTAAAAGGATACGTAAATCGGGCAGCCGCATCCAGGAGGCCACGGCGGATATTACGTCAGTCCTGCAGGAAACGGTTTCTTCGGCCAGAGTTATTAAGTCCTTTGTTCGTGAAAGTTACGAAGTGGGGCGTTTTGAACGCGAAAACCTCAATAACTTCCGCGCTAATATGAAATATGCGCAGTTGTCGGCCACGCTGACGCCGACCATCGAGTTTGTGGCGGCTGTAGGCGTAACCATTATTTTGTGGTACGGCGGCAACAGCGTTATTGACGGCAAGATTACGGCAGGCAGCCTAGTTGCCTTTTTGACTTACGCTGTTAATATTTCCAATCCGATTAAGCGCTTGAGCCGCGTTATCGGCAATATCCAAAAAGCGCTGGCCGCAGCGCAGCGCGTTTTTGACGTGCTGGATTTGCCGGAAACTATTAAAAACGCGCCGGACGCTAAGGCGCTGCCCATGGTAAAGGGTAACGTAAGCTTTAACGATGTTACCTTCGCTTATAATCCCGGCGAGGTAGTATTGAAACATGTCAGCTTTGACGTAAAGCCGGGCGAAATGATTGCGTTTGTCGGTCCTTCGGGCGCAGGCAAGTCTACGGTTGCCAGCCTGCTGCCGCGTTTTTACGATGTAACGGAAGGCAGTATTACTATAGACGGGCACGATATCCGCAGTGTGACGCTCAGTTCCCTGCGCGAGCAGGTAGGCATTGTGCCGCAGGAAACGGTGCTGTTTAACGGCAGTGTGTACGATAATATTTTATACGGACGCCTGGACGCTACTAAGGAAGAAATTGAGGCTGCGGCCAAGGCGGCTAACGCTCATAATTTTATTATGGAATTGCCGGACGGGTATGAAACTATGCTGGGCGACCGCGGCGTCAATATTTCCGGCGGGCAGCGCCAGCGTATTTCCATCGCGCGGGCTATTTTGAAAAACCCGCAAATCCTTATTTTGGACGAAGCAACCTCCGCCTTGGATACGGAAAGCGAGCGCGTAGTGCAGGAGGCGCTGGACAGGCTGATGGTGGGTAGGACATCCTTCGTTATCGCTCATCGTTTGTCCACGATAAAGAACGCCGATAAAATTATGGTTTTGGAAAAAGGCTGCCTGGCGGAAGTGGGCACGCACGACGAGCTCATGGCTAAGGACGGCTTGTACGCCCATCTTTATAAAATCCAGTATCGCAGCAAAGAAGCCGATTAAGGCGAAAAGAGGTTAGTACATGTATCTTCTGTATAATATTCTTATTTTAATAGTGCTGGTAATTTTTGTAATACCTTACTATACCTATCGCCTGTTTACGGAAAAGGGCTTTGCGCTGCGCTTCAAGCAGCAGGTCTTTGGCCGCATCAATAGCGAGGAGATAGCCAAGGTAATGCGCAAGGACTGCGTGTGGATTCACGGCGCGTCCGTAGGAGAAATTGTCGCTACCAGCCCCTTGGTTAAGCAAATACGCAAGGAAATGCCGGACAGGCCGGTTTTAGTATCCGCTTTTACTGTGGGCGGCTATAATATGGCTAAGCAAATCATTCCCGAAGCGGACGCTATTATTTACTTCCCCTTGGATTTGCCCTTTGTGGCCGAATCCTTGGTGAAGCGTATTCATCCCGGTGTATTTATGCCGGTAGAAACGGAGCTGTGGCCTAATTTCCTGCGGGCTATCCGTGAGCGTCACATTCCTGTAATGATGGTCAACGGACGTATTTCGGAAAAATCCGTGAAAAACTACAGATATCTTTACGGCATTTGGGACGATATGCTGAACACTGTCAGCCGTTTCTGCATGCAGTCCAGCATTGACGCCGATTATATCGCGCATTTGGGCGCAGACCGCAAAAAAATCTTCGTTACCGGCAATACAAAATTTGACCAGACCTATGCGGAGGTAACTCCTGAGGATTTGGAAAAATATCGTTTGGAGTTGGGGCTGAAAGAGGATTATCCTGTGATTGTGGCAGGCTCTACTCACCCTGGTGAGGAGAAGGTTCTGCTGGAATCCTTTAAGGCTGTGCGTGAAACCTATCCCCATGCCCGTCTGGTAATCGCCCCACGTAAAACGGCTCGCGCCGACGAAATTGCCAAGCTGGCGGCGCATTACGGCTATGAAGCAGGCTATCGCTCTAAAATGCTGGAGCAGCAGGGCGAGCGAGCAGAATATCCGCTGCTGCTTATCGATACTATCGGCGAGCTGGGTCGCATTTATGCCGTGGGCGATGTGATCTTTGTCGGCGGCTCCTTCAGTAACACCGGCGGTCATAACGTGCTGGAGCCTGCGGCTCATGCCAAGCCGATTTTGGTAGGCCCCAGTATGCAAAACTTTAAGGATTCCTACGCTTTGCTCAGCAAGGTAAAGGCCTGCAAAATGGTGCACAGTCAGGCGGAGTTGACCAGCGAAATGCTGGATATTCTGCAGAACGGCGAGCGCCGGGCGCAAATGGGTGCGGCCTCCCTGCAGGTCATCAAAGAAAACCGCGGCGCTGATGTGCGCAGCATCCGCTACTTAAAGGAGCTGCTGGACCTGACGGCCGTGCCGGCGCGGGAATACGCCGTTTATCCTGTCAATACCCGCAATCTTACGGACGAGGGCGGCGCGCGGCTGCGTCACGGCGATGCGGTAATCCAATATATTTATCAGATTGCTTACGGGCCGGAAACGCCTTTCATGGGCTGGCTGCTGCTGGCCGTGCTGCGGGGCATGTCTTATTTGTATGAATTCGGCGTGTGCTGTAAGCTGAATATGTATGAATCCGGCTTATTAAAGAGGGAAAAGCTGAACTGCTGCGTAATTTCCATTGGTAATATTACTGTCGGCGGTACGGGCAAAACCCCCACGGCGCAGAAGGTTGCGGCGCTTATTAAGGACATGGGCTACCGCGTTGTTATCCTGAACCGTGGCTATCGTTCTCACTGGGGCAAGGAGCTGGGCGTCGTATCCGACGGCAATAAAATATTTATGACGGCTTATGAGGCAGGCGACGAGGCCTACCTGATGGCGAAAACATTGCCGGGTATTCCGGTTATTATCGGTAAAAACCGCGCCGTTACCGGCCGTTACGCCGTGAATAAGCTGAAGGCCGAGGTTATCATCATGGACGACGGCTATCAGCATTGGCAGCTGGAGCGCAATCTTGATATGGTATTAGTGGACACTTTGAATATGTTCGGTAACGGCTGCGTACTGCCGCGCGGCACCTTGCGTGAGCCTTTGCAAAACTTAGCTCGCGGCGACCTGTTCCTGCTGACTAAGACGGACCAGAGCAGCAAGCTGAGCCGCATACAGCTGCGCAATATTATCGCCAAGTACAACGCCGAGGCTCCGGTAGTAGAGAGCGTGCATCATCCGAAAAACTTTGTGGAAATCGCCGATTGGTATAAGGGCATTTCCGAAAATATTAAGGATTTGGACGAGCTGCGCGGCAAGGATGTTATGGTCTTTTCCGCTATCGGCAATCCGTCCTCCTTTGAACAAACGCTGTCCAGCATCGGCCTGAATATTTTGGAGTCGGTGCGTTATCCCGACCACCACGATTACGGTATGCTGGAAATGCAGTACATTAACGAACGCGCCAGCAGCTTGAAAGCTGTGGCCATGATTGCTACGGCGAAGGACGCCGTTAAGATTCCTACCGAATTTATTTATTCAACCCGCGAAATACCGCTGTATATCCTGAACATGGATATCTGCATTACCGAGGGTATGGATAAGTTCAAAGAATATATTAATAATGCCATTAAAAAGGAGCTTGATAAATAATGAAGGTGTTATGTGTCATTCCCGCCCGTTACGCTTCGACCCGGCTGCCGGGCAAGCCCTTGTCTTTGATTGCCGGTAAGCCGATGATTCAGCGCGTTTATGAGCGCGCTTGTCAGGCCACGCTGCCGGACGAGGTAGTGGTGGCTACGGATAACGAGCTGGTGCAAAAGGCTGTGGAAAGCTTCGGCGGTAAGGTTATGATGACCTCTCCCGACCATCCAAGCGGTACCGACCGTTTGGCCGAGGTGGTGCTGAGCTATCCTGACGCCGACGTTATCGTTAATGTACAGGGTGACGAGCCCATGCTGCCGCCGGAGGTCATCGACCGTTTAGCGGAAGCTTTTGCTGATGAAAATTTGCAGATGGCAACCTTGAAAACTGTTATGCGCGAGGAGGAATATGATAATCCGGCCGCCGTTAAGGTTGTTACCGATTTAAACGGCTATGCGCTGTATTTTTCTCGCAGCCTGCTGCCCTATCCCCGCAAAAAGCCGGAGGATTTCAAGGTCTTTAAGCATGTGGGCGTTTACGCCTACCGCCGCAGCTTTTTGCTGAAATATGCCGCCTTGACGCCGACGCCGCTGGAAAGAGCGGAAAGCCTGGAGCAGCTGCGCGCGTTGGAAAACGGTTATAAAATTAAGGTTTTGGAAAGCGATTTTCAAGGTATCGGCGTAGATACGCCGGAGGATTTGGCGGCAGTCAACGAGCTGTTTGCTAAAATGAATAAATAAAGGAGGCTGACTATGCAGATAGTTAAAGTTGGAAATTATGAGGTAGGACAGGGTCATCCTCTGATGCTGATGGCCGGCCCCTGCGTTTTGGAGGGCTACGAGCGCAGCCTGACGATTGGCCGGCGCACGAAGGCTATTTGTGCTAAGCTGGGGATTCCCTATGTGTTTAAGGCTTCATTTGATAAAGCCAACCGTTCTTCCTATGCCTCCTTTCGCGGGCCCGGCATTGACGAAGGCTTGAAAATTTTAGCGCAGATTAAGGCAGATTTGGGCGTACCTGTGGTTACGGATATCCACGAGCCCTGGCAGGCAGAAAAGGCCGCCGAGGTGGCTGATA
This sequence comes from uncultured Phascolarctobacterium sp., assembly GCF_905212365.1. GTDB lineage: Bacteria > Bacillota > Negativicutes > Acidaminococcales > Acidaminococcaceae > Phascolarctobacterium_A. The sequence goes on along the minus strand of NZ_CAJMEH010000002.1, from coordinate 32,026 downwards.
TTCTGCAAATTCCGGCTTTCCTGTGCCGTCAGACCGATTTGGTATGGGCCGCTGCGAAAACCGGCAGAACAATCAACGTAAAAAAGGGGCAGTTCCTTGCGCCTTGGGATATGAAGAATGTCGTAAAAAAGGTGGAGGAAGCAGGCAATCGTAATTTGCTGCTGACGGAACGCGGCGCCAGCTTCGGCTATAATACGCTGGTGACGGATATGCGCGGTCTGGCAATTATGCGCGAGCTGGGCTATCCTGTAGTAATGGACGCTACCCATAGCGTACAAATTCCCGGCGGCCAGGGCACGTCCAGCGGCGGTCAGAGCCAGTATGTGCCCCATATGGCGCGGGCCGCTGCGGCAGTTGGCATCGATGCGCTGTTCCTGGAGGTACACGATAATCCGGCGGAGGCTTTGTCCGACGGACCCAATATGGTGCGTTTGGACGCTTTGGAAAAGCTGCTGGCCGACGTTCTCGCTATTGATAAAATTGTGCGCGGTTAAGCTGTAGAAAGGTGGCGGCAGATATGGAAGCAATGCTGGAGCATGCGCAGGAGGTTCTGCGCATGGAAGCGGAGGCCGTGCTGGAGCTAGTGCCTCGGATAGATAAAAACTTTGCAGCGGCAGTAAGCCTGATTTTGGAGTGTCAGGGCCGCACGGTAATTACCGGTATGGGCAAAAGCGGCTTGATTGGCCGCAAGATGGCGGCTACGCTGGCCAGCACCGGCACGCCGTCCTTTTACCTGCACCCTGCCGAAGGCATTCACGGCGATTTGGGCATGGTAACCTGTCACGATGTGGTTATCGCTCTGTCCAACAGCGGCGAGACGGGCGAGGTGCTTAATATTCTGCCGTCCCTGCGCCGTATTGGCGCGAAAATCATCGCTATGGTGGGCAATGCCAATTCCACGTTGGGACGCAATGCGGACGTTATTTTAAATGTGGGCGTTACTAAAGAGGCCTGCCCCTTAGGGTTGGCGCCTACCAGCAGCACGACGGCGGCGCTGGCCTATGGCGACGCTTTAGCCTTGGCGCTGCTGCAAAAGCATAATTTTACGGCCAGCCAGTTTGCTATTTTCCATCCGGGCGGCAGCCTGGGACGCAAGCTGCTGCTGACCGTAGGCAATATTATGCATAAGGGTGAAGAAAACCCCACGGTTTTGGCCGATACGAAGGTGCAGGACGCGCTCTTTGTCATTACGGACAAGGGCTTGGGCGCTGTGTCCGTGGTGGACGAAAACGGTATTATGCAGGGCGTGCTGACGGACGGAGATATCCGCCGCGGGCTCAGCAAGGGCGTGGGCTTCTTGCAGCGTCCGGTTAAGGAGCTGATGACGGCTAATCCTAAAACTATTACGCAGGATAAGCTGGCGGCGCAGGCGTTGCATCTTATGGAAAGCAACCGCCCCAAGCCGATTACGGTGCTGCCGGTTATCGACGAGCAGCGTAAGGTTATCGGTCTGCTGCATATGACCGACCTGGTAAGGCAGGGAGTGGTATAATGGCTGAGCAGGCACAACGGCAGGCTTGGTATCAGGATGGGCTGGGCGCAGAGCATGATTATTTGGCGACATTGAAGCCGCGGCTGGCAAAGCTGCGGCTGCTGGCTCTGGACGTGGACGGCGTACTGACCGACGGTACTATCAATATAGGAGCTAATGGCGAAGTCTTTAAAGGCTTTAACGCCAAGGATGGTCTGGGCATCAGCTGCGCGCTGCGCAGCGGCCTGCAGGTAGCTATTGTTACTGGACGAAAAAGTGAAATTATTCACCGCCGCGCAGAGGAGCTGGGCATTACACTGCTATGCGAGGGCGTGAAGGATAAGTATGCAGCTTTAAGCCAGCTGCGGCAATTCTTGAACCTGCGGCAGGAGCAGGTCGCTTATATGGGGGACGATTTGAACGATTTGCCGGCTTTTAAAGCGGCAGGGCTGAGCCTTGCTCCCCATGACGGCGTTAACGAGGTTTGCGCTGCCGCCGACTATATTACATTGGCTTTTGGCGGCAACGGCGCAGTTCGTGAAGCGGCAGAGCTGATTCTGCGGGCGCAGGGGAAATGGCAATCTTTGGTGGCGGCTTATCTGCATGCCGGACAAGGAGATCGACAATAATGTGGTTGTATTATTTACTGAAAACGATAAGTACGGTAGTGTCCTGGCTGCCCTATAAAGCGGTAGTGGTAATTGGCAAGGGTATGGGCCATTTGTACCATAAGATTGCGAAAAAGCAGCGGCTGCGCGCGGAAGCGACGATTCGCGAATGTCTGGGCTACAGCGAGGAGCAGTCCCAGACCACGATTAAGTCATTGTTCATCAAGCTGGGCATTACCTTTATGGAAATTTTATATATGCCGGCTCTGAATCGTGATAATATCCGTGGCTTAGTAACATTTGACCGGCCTGAGGTGCTGTGGGATGCAGTGCATGAGGGGCACGGCGTGGTTATGCTGGCCTGCCATATGGATAACTGGGAATGGCTGGGAGCAGGCCTGGCGCTGAACGGCTTTCCGCTGAGCGCGGTGGAAAAGCCCCAGCCCAACAGAGTGTACAGCGATTTTATGAACGAGCTGCGCACCGGTGTGGGGCAGGAAATTTTTTCACGCGGTACCAGCGAAATACTGGGCTGTGCCCGCGCTATGAAAAAGGGCCGCATGCTGGGGCTGATTGCCGACCAGGACGGCGGCTACGACGGAATTTTCGTACCCTTTTTGGGCAAGATGGCTTCTACGCCTACGGGCCCCGCTTATTTTGCCCGCAAGTTTAAAGCGCCGATTATTCCTATCTTTATTATTCGTAAGCCTGACGGCTATGGGCATCAGGCTATCGTCCGCGACCCGATTCGCTATAAATTTACCGGCGACCAAAAGGCCGACGATTATAACGTAACCTTGAAGATGACCCAGGAGGTCGAAAAAATCATTAAGGAATACCCCGATAACTGGATTTGGTTCCAGCACCGCTGGAATACGCCGTATACGCCGCCGGAGGAGGAAAAGGAAGCAGATGAAAAATAAAAAGATAGTCCTGTCCATTGCTGCAGGCATCCTCATCGCCGGTGCTGTAATCGCCTGGCTGATGCTGGGCGGCGAAAAGCCCGTGAGCGTTAAGGTGGGCGACGGCGTTAGCGCGCAGCTGAACGCTTCTTTGAAAAACAGCGTCCTGCAGCGGGAAAAGGACGGCAAAAAGCTGTGGCAGTTTACGGTAGAAGAGGTAGTCAACGATAAGCAAAAAAATATGGCGTACCTTAAAGGCATCAAGGGCAAGGTTTTCCGCAGTGACGGTAGCTATTTGGACATTGCAGCGGAAAAGGGCTATGCCGAAATCAATAAAAATGATTTTGCTTTGGAGGGAAATGTTAAGGCCGTGCTGAATACTGGCGGCGAGCTTTACGCAGATAAAATTGTCTGGAGACAGTCGCAGGAGCTGATAACCGGCGAAGGGCATGTAAAAATGCTGAAGGATGCTTGGACTGCTACTGCGGATAAGGCGGTAACTACCAGTGCGTTTAAAAGTGTAAAGCTTAAAGGAAATGCTAAAGTTGTGAAAGGCGGCGAATAAGATGAATTATACTAAGAAAATTTTGCTGACGGCTGCTGCCGCGCTGTTGACGCTGGGGCTGAGCGCTACCTGCCTGGCTGCTGCGGATAATTTCAGCGTGCAGGCCGACGAGCTGGAATATAATTTGCAGACCGGCGAGGGCGAGGCCAAGGGTCATGTGGTTTTACTGCAAAACGGCGGCAAGGCTACGGCTGATTATGCTAAATTTAACAGTAAAACGAAAAGCGGCACATTGATAGGCAACGTTATTGCCGACCGTGAGGATGCGCATATTGTCTGCAATGAATTTATCGCTCATAATGAAAACGATCTTTCCGCTGTAGGCGGCGCAGTTATTACTAAAGCGGGCAAGAGCCTCAGCGCCGATAGAGTGGATTATTATAAGGAGCGTCAGTTTGCGGAAACTATTGGCAGCTGGGCGCGCTTGACCGATGTTGACGGTAGCGTAATGAATGCGGCTAAAATAGATTACGATATGGCGCAGGGCGTAGCCAACGCTTACGGCGGCGTTGATATTGACAGCCCGGCCCGCGACCTGAAGGCTTCTTCTGACAGTGCAGTTTATAAAACGGATAACAGCGGTTATGTGGAGCTTATTGGCAACGCCAAGGCTATGCAGAACGGTAATTCTGTAGCCGGAGATAAGCTGCGTCTGACCAATACCAATGTAGCCGTTGCCGACGGCAATGTAAAAATTCATTACATTCCGGAAAAGCAGCCTGCTGTTCCCGGTAAGGAGCAGCAGGGCGAGCAGGCCACAGCTTAATTAACGGAGGGCACAAGCTTGGTTATTAAAACAGATAATCTTGTCAAGATATATTCAGGACGCCATGTAGTTGACGGCGTCAGCATAAGCGTGGAGCAGGGCAGCGTAGTGGGGCTTTTAGGGCCTAACGGCGCGGGCAAGACGACGACCTTCTACATGATTGTCGGTATTGAAAAGCCTGATTCCGGTAAAGTTACCCTGGACGGCAGGGATATTTCCGGTATGCCCATGTATGAGCGGGCTCGCAACGGTATTGGTTATTTGCCTCAGGAAGCTTCTATTTTCAGCAAAATGACGGTAGAAGACAATATTATGGCGATTTTGGAAACCACATCCCTGGCTGCGGCCGAGCGTGAGGAAAAGATGAACGCTTTGCTGGACGAATTTCGTTTAAACCATGTGCGTAAAAGCGAGGGTAAAGCGCTGTCAGGCGGCGAGCGCCGCCGCGTGGAAATTGCCCGCGCTTTGGCTACCGATCCGGCCTTTATTTTGCTGGACGAGCCTTTCGCCGGTATCGACCCCATCGCGGTTGCCGATATTCAGGGCATGATCGCTCATTTAGCGCAGCGCGGCATTGGCGTATTAATTACGGATCATAATGTGCGCGAAACGCTGAGCATTGTCAATAAGGCCTATATTCTGGCAGAAGGCAAGATTTTGCTGCACGGCGACAGTAAAACTATCGCCAACGATCCTATTGCCAGAAAGTATTACCTTGGCGATAATTTTAGTATGTAGGAGGAAGAAAAGTGGGTTTACGTTTATTAGACCGTTATGTATTAAGGGAACTGCTGTATCCCTTCGTTTTCGGTATCGCCGCTTTCTCCAGTATTTTTATTGCCAGCACCATGCTGTTTAAAATTACTCAGTACATGACTCGTTACGGCGCTTCTCTGGAAACCGTAGGGCGTTTATTCATGTATAATTTGCCGGAGATTATCAATTATACCTTCCCGATGTCCATGCTGCTGGCTGCGCTGATGGCTTTTGGCAAGCTGTCCGGCAGCAGTGAGATTGTGGCTATGAAGGCCGGCGGCGTCAGCTATTACCGCATTGTAGCGCCGGTGCTGGTGGTTGGCTTTATCGTCAGCATGTTTTCTATGGTGTGGGCGGAAAAGGTAGTGCCTGCCTCTAAGGCGGAGGCTTCGAGAATACTTAATGAAGAAATCAGGCATAACAGCAGACCGTCTACCCAAAGCCATATCGTCATCAAAACTATCAGCGGAGATACGCAGCGCGTTACCTACGCCAATAAATTTGACGAAAAGCTTGGCAAAATGACCGATATCACTATCGAAGAATTCAATAAGGGAAGAATATCCCGCATTCAAACGGCCAGAGAGGGCTATTGGGAAAACGGAACCTGGCGCATTGTCAACGGCAATGTTTTCGCTTTAGACGACGAGGAAGGCGTGCAAAGCACGGCGAAGTTTAAGGAGCAAATCATTCCGCTGAACTTTTCTCCCAAGCAGATATCCTGGGAGCAAAAGGACCCGGAGGAGATGACTATTCGCGAGCTGCGGGAATATATTGGCATGCTGGAAAAGCAGCAGACGCCTACCAACAGGCAATGGTGCGAAATATTTATGCGTATCAATATTCCGTTGGCCAGCTTCTTTTTCGCGATGATTGGCGCGTGCTTAGGCACGCAGAAGCAGCGTACCAGCTCGTCCATTGGTTTGGGCATCAGTATCATCGTAATTTTTATTTATTACGCGATCATGACCTTTACCACCGGCTTGGGGAAGGGCGGAGCAATGCCGCCGCTGCTGGCCTGTGCGCTGCCTAATATTTTGTGCCTGTTTACGGGACTGTACTTGATGAAAAAGAAAAACGTATAAGCGAAAGCTGTGCGATAATTTTAGGGAGGCGGTTATTTGGTAGGCATCAGAATGATTATTATTATGGCCATCGTCGGCGGGTTGATCGCGTATATTGCAGATAAAATGGGCAGTAAAATCGGCAAAAAGAAAATGTCCGTTTTTGGCCTGCGTCCCAAATATACTTCTATTTTGCTGACGGTAATCAGCGGTACCATGATTGCCGTGCTGACCATCGGCGTAATGACCATCGCTTCGCAAAGCGCGCGTACCGCGTTGTTCGGTATGGAAAAGCTGCAGCAGGAATTAAAGCTGTTGAACGAAGAAAAGGCCGATGCGGCCGATGCGCTGTCTGAGGCGAAAAATAAAGTGGATGAACAAAATCAGCAGATCAGTATTCTGGACGCGAAGATTAAGGAAAGCACCAGAGAAAACGACGCAATGGACGCTAAACTGGCGCAAATGAATGAGATGTACAGTCAGGCTCAGGCGGAGGTAGCAAGCTTAACTGACGCTAAAGTGCAGCTTACCGGCGAAATAGAAAATCTGGAAAAGACTACCGACGCTTTGCGCAAGGGTATTATCAATATGCGCGAGGGGCAGGTTTATTATCGTGCCGGCGAGATAGTTTACGCCGGGGTAATGCGCGGCGGCCTGAAGCACGAGGAAAATGTGGCGCAAGTTAATTGGTTGCTGCAAAATGCTAATGAGATAGCCTTGCAACGCTTGGGCGTGCAGCAGGAGGAACAGCCTTTGCAGGCTATCTGGATTTCTAAAAATATAGTAACGGACGCTATCAACGCTTTGGACCAAAGCAAGGGCAATCTGTTTTTCCGGATACGCACAGTAGCGAATATCATTGTGGGCGAATTAGTCGTTTGTGAAATTGAAATTTTTGAGAATCAATTTATTTATCCCGACGGCTCTTTGATTTTAAGCCAGGAGTATGCAGATGCTGTTCCGGAGAGCTACGAAAATATTATTATGGCTTTCCTGACTCAGGTAAATCATCGTGCTGTGGAAGCAGGCGTGTTGCCGGATCCGTTGACCGGCAAGGTTGGCAACATGGATGCGGCGACGATGATTGAAACCAGCAACGCTATGCGGCGTACTAACGGTAAATTTACGCTCAGAGCTTATGCCAAGGGAGATATTACTACGGCCGGGCCAGTAAGGGTGCGGCTGGAGGTGCTGCCCGATAATGAATAAGTATTTGGGAATCGACCCAGGACGCAGCAAAACAGGCTTGGCTTTGGTGGCAGCTGACGGCAGTATTCTGGCGCTGCGCATTGCAGTTACGGATAGCATTGCCAGCGAACTGCGCATTTTTGCTGGTCAGGAGCAGCCGGCGCAGATTATTATGGGCGACGGCACTAATAGTAAGGCCATCGGCGTAGCGGTGCAGAAGGTTTTTCCCAATACGGTTTTAGCGCTAGTTGGCGAAGCGCATAGTACGGAGGAAGCGCGCAGCTTGTATTGGCAGGAAAATCCGCCTAAGGGTTGGCGGAGGCTTTTGCCCTTAGGCCTGCAGGTTCCGCCTGAGCCGCTGGACGCTTATGCGGCGGTGGTACAGGTGCGGCGCTGGCTGGCGCAAAATAAGAGTTAGTAGTTTACGGCTATGCAGACGTGAGCAGAAGGCTTGCGCTGCATAGCCGTTTGTACAGAAAAGAGGTAAAATATGCAGAATCTGACCGAAATGAGCAGCAAAATTTTTTTGACGGCTTTGGCTTCGGCAGCGCCCACTCCGGGGGGCGGCGGCCCTGCCGCTATGGCCGGGGCTTTGGCGGCGGCGCTGGCTTCCATGGTGGGTAATCTCACTGTGGGGAAGGAGCGCTTTGCCGCGCAGGAAGCGGAGGTTAAGGAGCTTTTGTCGCAGGCCGAAGCCGCGCGCTCGGAGCTTTTGCAGCTGGCAGAGGACGACGCTAAGGCCTTTGAAAGCTTTATGGCGTGTTACAGGCTGCCGAAAGCGACGGAGGAGGAAAAGGCAGCGCGGACGCAGGCTGTGCGCATGGCAGCAAAGCGGGCGGCGGCGGTGCCGTTAGCCATTGCCCGCACGGCTTTGCTGGCGCTGCAGCTGGCAGACAGGCTGGTGGCGGTTGGCAATCCGGGCGTAATCACCGATGGTGCGTGCAGCGCTTTGCTGGCGCGTGCGGCTTTGCGCTGCGCCGATTATAATGTGCGCATCAATTTACAGCTGACGAAGGACGCGGAGTATAACAAAGCGGTGAGCAGGGAGCTGACGGCTATGCTGGAACAGGCGGCGCTGTTGGAGGCAAGGACGTTGCAGGCCACGGACGCAGCTTTAGCGTAAAAGGCTTGACGGAAGGACGCTTTTAACGTATAATTACATTTATATGGAAAGGTGGCCGAGCGGTTTAAGGCTCTAGTCTTGAAAACTAGCGAGGGCGCAAGCCTTCCGTGGGTTCGAATCCCACCCTTTCCGCCAAATAAAAAATTGTGCAGAAGCTCTTGCCAAAAAGTAAAACTTCTGTTATACTAATATAGTAGTCTAATGGAGTGGTACTCAAGCTGGCTGAAGAGGACGGTTTGCTAAATCGTTAGACGGTTTACCCCGTGCGTGGGTTCGAATCCCACCCACTCCGCCAACACAATAAACGACGGCTTTGTAGAGATAATCTACGAAGCCGTTTTTATTTGCCTAGCAAAAGAAAAGATGGAGTATTAGCTGTATAACTGAGAGTAATTTGTATTAAGTTTTATACACGTGGGGCTTATGATAAAAAATCCATTATCTTAGAAATAACGCAAGGAATATCAATTTGGCGATTCTGTATGGATGCTCTCTTAACTCTTAGAGTTTTGAGCTTTCTTACACAAAGCATCTACATTAGTATTGCTTTTGTACTTACAAATATGTATAATAAAGAAAAAGAAGCTAACAGGTAGAGGAGTTGATAATATGGCAAGCAAAACTGCAAATCTTTATGCTCGAATTGAGCCAGATGTGAAAAAACAAGCTGAAGAAATTTTATCGACTTTAGGGACTCCTGTATCGAACGCCATTAATATGTTTTATAAGCAAATTATCCTGCAAAGAGGAATTCCTTTTGATGTTAAAATACCATATAGGCATCCGCTGGATATGAGTAAAATGACAGAAGCCGAACTTGATGAAGCTTTGGAAAAGGGATATCAGGATGTGCTCGCAGGTAGAGTAAAGCCTGCTTCTGAAGTTTTCGCTAATTTGGAAAAGGAATTAGGCTTATGAGTTATTTAGTCAAGAGTTTTGAATATCGTATTGTCAAAGACTTTTCTCTTGCTGGTAATGTGAAGTAAGTGTATAATTATTATAGAAATAGGTCTGCAAGGAGGAAATTGCTATGAAACGTAGTGAGTTAGATATTGTTTTAAAAGAGCTGACCGAGCAGATTTATGATCTTTTGGGTGATAAGCTCGACAAAGTAGTTTTGTATGGTTCCTATGCTCGCGGCGATAATACCGAGGAGTCTGATGTGGATGTATTGGTGTTAACGAATATGGAGCCAGAAGAGAACAGGAAAATACTTTGGACATTAAATAAAATCTTCAGCCGTGTAGGATTGGAACACGATATTTTGTTGTCAATGTTTCTTTTGGATAAGAAGGCATTCCATGCTAGAAAACCTATTTTACCTTTTTACCAAAATATCGAGAAGGATGGTGTAGTGGTTTATGCTGCATGATGAGGAGAAGCGGAGTCTTGCTAGCCTTAGATTAGAGCAGGCGCACCAATGCCTTAAGGCAGCAAATGCACTGCTTGCCATAGGAGATAGTCGTGGGGCTGTCAATAGGGCTTATTATGCTGTGTTTCATGCTATGCGTTCTGTTTTAGCTACTGATGGGAAAGATTTTTCTAAGCATTCTGGTGTGATATCGTATTTCAGAATGCACTATGTTAAGAATGGTGTTTTTGGGAAGGATTTGTCTGATACAATTTCTAATCTATTTGCAAGTCGCTCAATGAGTGATTACGATGACTATTTTGAGCTATCTGAAGAAGATGTGCTGAAATTAGTAGATGAAGCCAATGGATTCGTTGCGGCGGTAAAATCTTTTCATGAAAAAGAAGCTATTGAGGATGGTATCTCTTAAGATAGGTGATTTAGGGGGCTTATCTTCGACGAATATGTGTAAAATATAGAATTAATTTATAATATATCTAAACCAGTTGAAAATATGGAAATAAAAGAGTGCCTAGAAGCAATGCAATGGGCAGGCGTGAGTTGCTAAATCGTTAGACGGTTTACCCCGTGCGTGGGTTCGAATCCCACCCACTCCGCCAACCATGCGGTTTTAGAGCCTTTGGAGAAATCCGAAGGCTCTTATTTTTTGGGTCTTTGCTATATGCGTAATTGACTATCCACTGCATCTGTAATACAATATTAATGGATTTAATTTATAAAGAATATTCATACTTAATTTAGAAAGGATTAATGCTTATCATGTATGATGCTTATATCTATGTTGCCATTGCGTTTTATATTTTGTCATATGGTTATTATTTTGCAATTTCCCATGGCCTTGGAAATAAAGCAACCTATCTGCAGATGCGCCGTTTTGTGCCCTGCGCTATTTTGGCGCTGCTGCCTGCGGCTGTCACACAGCTGCCGCTGTCTTCACCACTATTTGTTATTCCCACTATTATTTGCTGGCTGTGGATATTAACATATCCAACTCTGTATTATATCAGCAATCATAAGGTGTCTTCGGATTTTGAATTTCATTTTGAGGCTGTTTTTGGTTTGTATATTATCAGCTGGATATCGTCTTTGGGGATTTTGGCACGGCAAATTTCTGCGTTGGCACTGCCTGCAGCTGTTGTTATAACTGTGCTGGAAATAATTTTCTTATTGATACCCTTGGCGCAGTTAGGTTATTTCGCTTTGTATAAAGCCTGCATCAACGAAAACGGTATGCAGATGCTGCAAGAAACGCATTACAATGAGATCATCGAATATTTTAAATCCCTGCCTTTGGCGTACAATATTTTTTCGGTGTTAGGCGTTGTCTTAATGATAGGCGTGTGCAGCTGGGCAAATTACGGCGCGTTGACGCAAACGCAGCCGTTGTCTTTATATTCTGTGGCAATTTTAGCGGCTATCGTAGCTTTTTTGTCTTGCTACTTGTGGAAGAAAAAGCACGGCGTATTTATTCGTACCGCCATCGTGGAATTTTATTTGGACGTCAAAACCTATTTGGAAACTAATAAATTATACAAATCTAATATGCGGGAGCGCATTAAAAATTTAACGGTGCAGCCGTTAGCGGAAAAGTTTGCCAAGCCGTCGACCATTTTGCTGGTGATTGGCGAATCGGCATCGCGCGATTATATGCAAGCTGTCAACCCGGCGTATCCGCACAACACGACGCCGTGGCTGAATAAACTCAACGAAATGTCGAATTGCATTATTTTCCCTAACGCTTATTCCATCGGCGCCAATACAGTTTTGGCCGTATCAAATGCGTTGACGGAAATCAATCAGTATAACGATAAAAAATTTTATGAAGCCTGCTCCATCATAGATGTAGTGCGTGCACTGGGGGGGGTACAGGATTCACTGGTATAGTAATCAGGGCCATTTGGGCTCGGCAGATACGCCGGTAACTTTAATTGCCGATACCGCCGACGTGGCGAAGTGGACGAAGCAGCAATTAAATACTGTGCAGTATGATGAATCGCTCTTGGATTTTTTAGACGAGGTAGACCCGCAGAGCAACAATTTCGTCGTTATCCATCTTAAAGGCAGCCACTTTAATTTTCTCAATCGTTATCCAGAAGCATTTACTAAATTCGGTACGCCCGGCAAATATGAATTAGAATTAAATTACGCCAATTCCATTGCGTATACGGATTATGTTTTGAGCAAAATTTTCGCTTACGCCCAGGAAAAATTAAACCTGCAGGCGATGGTTTATTTTTCCGACCACGCCACGGTTCCGGACGGACGGCGCTCGCCTAATTTCGACGGCATGGGCAGTGTGCGCATTCCGCTAGTGACTTATTTTTCTGACGAATACATCGCTAAAAATAAAAACGTGGTGGAAACGCTGCGCCAACACCAAAATTTATATTGGACCAACGATTTAGCGTATGAATTATTGTGCAGCGTTTTTAACGTGCAGTCCAATAAATTTGACGAAACCAATTCGCTGGCTTCGCCGAATTTTAAATACCGCCGGGAGGATTTATTAACCAATGCCGGGCATACGCATATTTAATAAATAAGATAAAAGCAGGGCGCTATGGTGATTATATTTTTAACATAGCGTCCTGCTTTTTATTCTTTTTTTATGCTCAATTAACTCTCTTTTCCTTGATAATCAACTATATTTATATTATACTAGAGTCAAGTAAAGGTGTAAAGAACGACGCGCTGGCGCAAGCGGCTAAGGGTATTTGGCCGTACCGTAATACCGGCTTTAGAAAAATATTAAACGCTTTGGAAGCTAACGGATCGCCTAAGCCGCTTTTTGAAACGGACGACGATAGACTTTCTTTTACGTCTACCATTTTTATTCATCCTGCATTTTTAGAATCAAGTGAGACTAAAAGTGAAAATGAGACTGAAAATGATAGCTTGAATGATGTAGAAAAAGCAGTTTTGCAATATTTTAAGAGGCATCCTCAAAGTACAATTTTGAAGTTGTGCAATGATATAAACCTTAGCCGAAGCCACGTCACGAGAGCTATACGTTCATTAAAGATGCAAAAGCTATTGGAACGTCAGGGGTCCGACCGTAAAGGCGAATGGATAGTGCATATAAAAACTTTCAAAGAGCTGTGAATATTATAATTAAAAAAGCTTATAAGGTGACAAAACATGACGATAGAGGAAATTCTTGCAGGCGAATCTAAGAATGTTGAATTTAAAGAAAGCCTGCCAGCTAAAAGTAGCAAATACATGAAAACTATCATTGCTTTCGCTAATGGGCAAGGTGGTAAGCTGGTCATCGGTGTTGAGGACGAGACGAGAAGAATTGTCGGCGTCGATAAAAATGATGCCTTTAATATTATGGATTCTGTAGCTAATGCTATATCTGACAGTTGTAAGCCTGCGATTATTCCTGATATTTATATGCAGACGATTGATGGCGCAACTATTATCATTGTTGATATAGAACCAGGTCGGCAAAGGCCTTATTATCTTGCGGCAGAAGGCTTGCCATACGGTGTATATGTGCGTGTGGCAGGTACTACTAGAGCGGCAGATGAATATATGGTGAAAGAATTGCTTTTTGAAGGAAATAACCGCTTCTTCGATAAAACTATTTGTTTGGGGTTGCAGGTTAGCGAAGCGGATATTGAAAATCTTTGTCGGCGTATGAAAGAAGTAGCTTTGTGCAATTGCAGCAGCAAGGAAGAACAAGCGCTGGTGAAGGATGTTTCTGCTAAACAATTGCTGTCATGGGGTGTTTTGGTGGAGCAAGAAGGGAAAATGCTTCCGACCAACGCTTATGCGATTCTTACTGGGTCAGCTATTTTGCATTGTACTTTTCAATGTGCAGTTTTTAAGGATAATGAACGCGTTATTTTTGTTGACAGACGTGAATTTACAGGGCCGGTACAGGATATAATCGAAAATGCTTATCATTTTGTATTGCGTAACATTCATCTTGGTGCAGTAATTGAAGGTCTGTATAGGCAGGATGTCTATGAAATTCCTCCTGCTGCTATCCGCGAGTTGATTATAAATGCAGCTGTGCATCGTAGTTATTTGGATAACGGGAATATTCAAGTGGCGATTTTTGATAATCGATTAGAGATAACTTCTCCAGGCAAATTGCCTATTGGACAGACTATCCAAAAAATGCGTGAAGGCTATTCCAAAGTGCGCAATGAAGCATTAGCTATGGCATTTAGCTATATGCATTTAATCGAACGCTGGGGTACGGGGATGTTACGTGTTGCAAAGATGATTAAAGATGCTGGCTTAGAAAAACTGGAAATTTTGGGCGGAGAGACGGAACTGCGGTTCAATATTTATCGGAATTTGGACGCGGGACAAACGCAAGAAATAGCGAAGCAGCCGGGACAAACTGTGGGACAAACTCAAGAGATAACGAAAGAACCGGGACAAAATGCGGGACAAAATGGAGAAATAGGAGAAAAACCGGGACAAAATGCGGGACAAATTAAGGTGGTAGAAGAAAAACGGTTACTAGATATTTTATTAAATGACCCAAGAGTAAGTGTTAGAGAAGTTGCTCAACAACTTGGTTTAAGTAAATCAGCAGTATCTAGGTTGATGCGAAAGCTGAAAGATAAAAATATTATTGAACGTCAGGGGTCCGACCGTAAAGGCGAATGGATAGTGCATATAAACTCTTAAGAGCAAAGGATAACATTTATGTCAAAATTAAGCGTTGTGATACTAACTAAAAATGAAGAAGCGAATATAGCCGACGTAGTGCAAAACGCGCGGCAGCTTACAGATTGCGTGCTAGTAGTCGATTCCGGCAGTACGGATAAGACTGTGCCCCTAGCGGAAGCAAACGGAGCGCGCGTTATCTATCGCGCTTGGGATGATGATTTTTCTGCGCAGCGTAACTTTGCTTTGCAGCATATCGCTACGGAATGGGTATTGTATTTAGATGCTGATGAAAGGCTTAATCAAGAACTTTGTTCTGCTATAAAAGCTGCTGCTGCAAATCACAAAATAAAACAATATAGTATGATGCGAAAAATTCATGCCTTTGGATTTACATATATGCATGGCATTTTTAAACCTGACGAAGTATTAAGACTGTTTCCCTCTGATAAAGTGCATTGGGTAAATAAAGTACATGAGCATCCGGTTTGTGATTTGCCAAAAGAAAAATTAAAAGGCTTCATTGAGCATTATACTTATACTTGTTGGCAGCAATGGTGGGATAAAGCTGGCAATTATACGACGATTTGGGCGCAGGATAATTACGAACGCGGCAAAAAAACTTCGTTGGCCGCATGTTTTGGGCATGCGGCGTATGGCTTTTTGAGAGCGTATTTTTTGCAGCTGGGATTTGTGGATGGCTGGAGCGGATTATATTCCAGCTTACAGCATTTTATTTATACGATGATGAAGTATTTGAAACTGTATGAGCTGCAAAATAAATAGCTTGCAGAAAGGAAAATATAAAGTGGACTTATTTAGAAAACATAGAACATTTTTTATCGTTTTAGTTTCGACATATTTGCTGCTGGTTGCTGCATATTATTTTACAGCCGTGGGTATCAGAAACAGTACTTTCTTTTTACAAATGCGCAGATATTTACCTTGTGCTGTAGCGGTGGCGTTAGCTTGCGATTTGTGGCGGCGTGCTGGTTATAATTATAAAATGTTGCTGCCGCATGCGATCGTAAGCTTTTTGTGGATTTGGGTATATCCGGTTTGTTATTGGATTACTTACCATAATACTTTTACGTTTATTGATAAGCATTTTGACCAGGCTTTTGGCGCGTATTTTTTTGCCTTTTCCGTATGCTTGCGCTTAATTTTATTGCGGCGCGGAAAAGGGCAGGATACTGCCGTTTGCCAGCGGGGGTTTGCTTTTTTGCATACAGCGGCGTTAATTATACCTGTCGTGCAAATAATTTATTTTGCCTATTATAAATATCCCGTTACTGAAGATGCATCCCTCGCTTTACTGCAAACTAATCCCGGCGAGGCCAAAGAGTATTTGCTGCTCAATTTTGGCTTTACTGGTTTGGCTGGCATTGTAATTTTTTTCATAGCGTTGTTTATGACGATGTATAAGCTTAATAGTTTGCAGGAAATTACGGCAGATAAGATTAAAATCAGTTCTTTTGGGAAAAAATCTGTAGCTGTTTTGTCGGTGGTAATTTTGGCAACCGTAGGCTATGGTGCTAAAATGTTTAAGGATACCGGTGTGATGAAAACTTATGTAGCAGCGGGAGATTATTTTACGCGGGCTAATAATTTTACAGTTTATCACAAGGAGAATTTTAATAATTTAACTGTTACGCCTTCTGCACCTGTTTTTGCTAAGCCGTCAACTATTATCATAGTAATTGGCGAATCTGCTTCTTCTTATTATATGAGCGCGTACAGTGATACGCAGAATGATAATACGCCTTGGCTGCGCAATATGAAGAAGAACGATAATTTTGTCGTTTTTACTCACGCATATACAAGCAAGTGCCAGACCGTTCCTGCTTTGGAAAGAGCATTGACAGAAAAAAATCAATATAATGATAAGGAATTTAATCAAAGCTTGACAGTTATCGATATAGCTAAAAAAGCGGGCTATAAAACTTATTGGTTCAGCAATCAGGGATATATAGGCGGCGCGGATACGCCTATTACCTTAGTTGCCAAAACGGCGGATCATGCGGAATGGTTGAGTGAAAATAAAGAGCTTAATGGCAAATATCAGTATGACGGTGATCTATTAAAATGCTTGGAGCAGGTAAATCCTGAGGAAAATAATTTTGTCGTTTTGCATTTTATGGGCAGTCATGAGGACTGCATCAATAGATATCCGCCGGAGTTTACTAAATTTGGCGAGCCGCATAAATTTGATACGGTTTTAAACTATGATAATAGCTTGGCCTATACAGATTATGTTTTGCAGCAGGTACATCAGTATGCCATTAATAAATTAAACCTGCAGGCAATGCTGTATTTTTCAGATCATGGCGGCGACCCTTACAGAAAGCGCCATCCTGATGTAGCTGGCTTTAAATCCTTGCAGGTACCGATGTTTGTCTATGTTTCCGACGAATATAAAAATCTGTTTAAAGAGTCTGTTGAAGTTTTTAAAAAGCAGAAAAACGCTTATTTTACTAATGATATGATTTATGAGGTTGTTTGCAATTTATTACAGATTCAATCTAATCATTACGACGAGAGTAACAGTCTGCTAAACAGTAAGTATAAATTTACTCGTGAAACGCTGACTACAAATTTAGGAACCAGAAAATTGACTGAGGATAAGGAACCGCGTAAAGATGATTGATGAAAGTATTAATATTGTTTTAGCCACTGATAAAAATTACGCGCAGCATGCAACCGTTGCCATGACTTCGGTTTTATGCAATACTGCAAGACCGGAAGCAGTACATTTTTTTGTGATTGACGATGGCATAGACGAGGCCAATAAAGCGAAGATGCGGCAGTCTGTTGCCCAATTTAGCGCCCAAATTGATTTTGTGTGCGCAGATACGCAGGCTTTCAGCAATGTTTTTGTAAGCGGGAATTTAACCAGAGCGGCTTATTTGCGCTTGGATATTCCCAATATAGTGCCTGAAGCTATTAAAAAGGTAATATATTTAGACTGCGATTTGCTGGTTTTGGCCGATATTGCAGAGCTTTGGCGTTTTGATATGCAGAGTAAACCTTTGGCGGCCGCTGAGGATTTTGGCATTTTATCCTCTAAAGGAAAATGCGCTGAAAAAGCCAAAAATTTAGGCTGGCAGCCGCAATATTCTTATTTTAATTCGGGTGTCTTATTAATGGATTTGCAGCAGTGGCGGCAGGAAAATATTTCAGCCAAATTAGTGCAGCTCATTGCAGAAAAAAAATTCAGGCACCATGACCAGGACGCTTTAAATTATTTATTTATGAACCGATGGGCGGCGTTGCCTTTGCGTTGGAATGTTATTCCTCCTGTTTTTAATATGATGTTGAGAATAGTATGGAATAAGACATTACGCCGGAAAGCTTTGGTGGCTTTGGCTGATATTGCCATACTGCATTACGCAGGAGGCTATAAGCCTTGGGAGTATGCGGTTTATAAAGGATTTAACGACAAGTATTATGAATATTTGTCGTTGACAGAATATCGGGACGCCGTTATGCCGCAGCCTAATTTGAAAAAAAAGAAACATTCTATCAGCAGGCAGCTGTGGCGCTTGAAGTGGGCTGATTTGGTGAAGAAAATATTTTGAAAAAGCTGTTTAATTGGGGGATGGTATTATGCAGATTTCCGTTATTTATTTATATGATAGGATAGCGTCGGAGATTGCGTTTTCTGAATATCTAATTGATAGATTAAAAACTGATAATGAACTGCATGTTGTAACAGGAAAGAATTTTCCTGATAGTTTCATGTGCGGGATACAAGCCAAAAAAGTATGGAGCGATAGTTTGCCTGTTAATAAAATAGATAAGAAGAAAACAGTAAGCTTGCTTAATGCAATTCATGCAGAGCTGAGTGCTGGTAATTTAGGAAAGTCTGTAATAGTTCCGCTGCATAACTGGGAGCTTTTGAAAAATATTAAACAAAGTTATTTGCAGTTATCTGCTAAGCATGTTCTTTTTTGCGTAGACAACGTAGCCACTAAAGATATGCAGGAATTTATCAAGCTGGTAGAGTATTTGGATAGATTCCGCAATATACATGTTGGAATTTATGAGGATGTTGCAGATGCAGAAAAGATTAGCAAAATATATAATCTGCATTTATTGCAGCAGGAAAATTTAGAAGATATTTTAGTTTTGCATTTGAACAACAGAAGAAAATATATCGGTTGGCGTTATCATCTGAATGAATTGCGGCAGAAAATAAAATTTCATAAAGATTTGATTAAGCATTGGCTGAAAAATAAATTTAGCAAAAAATATAAGCAAAAATTTTCTGGCGAGGGTTATATTCCCAAGGTTATACACTATTGCTGGTTTGGTAATCCCAATATGCCAGAGTCGGTAAAAAAATTTGTTGATAGCTGGGAAAAGGCTTTGCCGGGCTACACCATAAAATTATGGAATGAAAATAATTTCCCCATAGAAAAATACAGATTTGCTCAGGAGGCTTTGGCGAATAAAAAGTGGGCTTTTATTGCCGACATAGCGAGACTGCATGCTTTATATTATGAAGGCGGCATTTATTTAGATACTGATGTAGAGGTTTTAAAAAATTTTGATGATTTTTTGCAGGAAGACGCCTTCGCTACGTATGGTCCTTGCAATCACATTTGTATTAGCACCGTAGGCGCTAAAAAATTTCATCCATGGATTGCCGAATTATTATTATGGTATGATTGCGTGCATTGTGATGAAGATTATACGGAAATAGCCAACGCTAAGATTGTCAGCAAAATCACACGCATACATTATGGTGTAAAATTAGATGGCGGTCATACATATTTATCTTGTGAGGGGGTACATGTTTATCCGAAAGAATATTTTTCACCGGAATTGGAAAAAGACCATTATTTAGTTACCGGAAAGACACATTGTGTGCACCACTTTTCCGGCTTATGGTAAGGTTGGGATAGAGCAATGATGAATTTGAAGAGTATAGATACTGATTATTATAAAGCCGCAGCACTTTTTGTGATAGGAACAGGAGTAGCCACATCTACGGGAGGCTGTTATGCTGCTGCGTTGCCTTTTGCTATTTACGCTTTTTATAAAGATAAGCACAGACTAGCTAATGTGCGCAGCTCTTATTTCAATAAAACGCTGCTCTTATTTCTGTTAAATATGATAGTATTAGCATTGTGCGCAGTTTTTCAGGATAATTTTGGCGCGATGAAGTACATCGTGCGCGATTTTGAAAAAATTATTCCTCTATTGATAATTTATTTTTTTATCAACAATCCCAAAAAAAGCTTTTTATTTGCGCTTTTGGGAATGGCCGCAGGATTATTTGTTAACGATATTTTTGTCATGCATGACTTATTAACTCATGTAGCTAAGTATGGTAAACGGGTAGGAGGGTTATTTGGACATCCCAATGCTTTAGGTTCTAGTATGGAGATTATGGTGCCTGTATTTGCATATGCAGTTTATAAATACAGAGATAATAAAAAACTTTCCTTAATATTTTCCATTACGTTGTTAGGCGTACTTTTTTGTGTCGTATCTTCCGGTAGCAGGGGCGCTATGTTGGCTATAATTGCTGAAGTAATAGTTTTTAGTAAATAAGTGCAAGATGGCGTTGAATAAGATGGCCATATTGTCTTTTGCTGCTCTATTTATTGTTTCACTATTAATTTTTTATAAGTTTAATGTGCGTAGTTATGATAGCGAAAGGTTGTTACTATGGGAATCTGCCATTAAGATGTTTTTTGACTATCCTGTATTGGGTGTGGGGTTACATAGATGGTCTGAATATTATATATCTGGCTATATAAGTCCGTTGGCTAAAGAGCCAGGATTGCCTCATCCCCATAATTTGTATTTATTTTTGTTGTCAGAGCGCGGCCTTGTAGGCTTTGTGTCATATTTGGCTTTAATATTATGGCAGCTTAAAGTATGTTGCAAAAATGTTTTGCGCAACATGAACGTATTGTGGACGTATGAAAATGTCTATACTGCTATTATTATAGGTATGTTAGTGCATGAACTTGTAGATGTTAACGCTACTTTAAGATATCATATGCTTATTTATTTCTTCTTGTGGGGCATTTTATGCTTACAACAAAATTTTCAACCTGAAAAATGACGGAGATTATAAGATGCTGAACTTACATGGCAATAAGAAAATATTGATACTAGTACCGCATGAGGACGATGAAATTAATTTAATGGGAGGTTTGTTGCCGTTATTAGTGGAGTTGGGAGCTGAAGTACAGGTGTGCTTTTTGACTAACGGAGATTTTGCAGCTCATGCCGCTGTGCGTCTGCAAGAGGCATTGGCTTCCTTGGAATGTTTGGGCATAGATAGACGACAAGTATATTTTTTAGGCTATCCTGACGCCAGCGATGTAGTTGATCATTCTATTTATCATGCTAGTGAGCCAGTATTAGGTAAAAATGGCTATTATACCTATGGCTGTACGATGAAGCAAGAATACAGAATGGAGAAATCAAAGCGTCACAGCTTAACTAATTATGCCGGTTTATGTGAAGATCTTACAGAGCTTATTATTGACATCAAGCCGGAGATAATTTTTTGTACGGATATTGACGGACATCATGACCATCGGCTTTGTTCGCTTACTTTTGAGGAATGTATTGAGAATATTTTGCAAAACAATGATTTAAATACCTCCCCAAATTATTTATAAGGGATTTGCATATTCTACAACCTACGAAGGTCAAAATGATTTTTTTTAAGATTTGAATTTGCTGCCTGTATATAAACCCGATAAAAGCCAATTAGCTTATAATGCTGCAACGGAATTAGATAATCCCTGTTTTTCTTGGAATGCGCGTGTACGCTTTCCTGTTTCAGAAAGGTGCTGCAAAAGAAATTTGTGGAATAATATTTTAATTGATGCAATTTGCCAGCATAAATCGCAGTATTTACGCGAAAGAATTGGCAGGATCGTTAATTCCGACGTTGTATTTTGGAGAATGCCTGTCATTAACGGGAAAGTCAGCTTATTTGCTTTAGAAAATATTGCGGAATTACATGCTCCTTTAAATTTTCGATTTTATAATGAAACTGCGTATTTTAATGAGAATGTAGATGCTAATGATATAAGTATATGTAAAATATTGATAAATGATAATTTTGCTTACGGCGAATATTATATCGGTAAAGAAACCGTGCTGCCCGTTAGTATTTACAAATATAATTTTTCTGAAGCGGCCAGCATTTTTCTTAAAGACAATAATGTTGTTTGGGAAAAAGATCGCTTAAAAATACCTGAAGCCGTCAAGCAGGTTGAACTGGAGCTGCGCGATGAGAAAAATAATATTATTGAGAAGATTTGCATTAAAAGAATATCTTGGATGGTGAAAGTGCAAAAATTGTTGAGTTTAAAAATTCAGTAAGGACTTAATTATATATTTTATAAGATATATAGAATGGGAAGGAGTTTAGCAAATGGAAAATAAGATAGACATGGTATATTTATGGTGTGATGGTGAACATTGTAGATTAAAACAAATGAGGAATAGAAAATGAAAATATTATTGATAAATTTGTGGCCGGTTATTGATTCCAAAGGAGGAACAGAAAAGGTGTTCTTTAATATGGCCAATGCTTTATCCGAAAAGGGGAATGAGGTAGTAGCGCTAGCCTGTGAGAACAAAATAGGAAAGCCTTTTTTTGATGTATCGGATAAAGTTTTATTTATAAATGTAGGCTTAGGGTATGAACCTAAATTTACTGTTTATCAAAATATATGGGGGAAGATATGTGGAAATAGGAATACTAGACACTCTTATAGAGAGAATATTGTTGATAAACAAAAAGCTGCATTGATAGCACCTGTGGTTGATAGAGAAAAACCAGATGTTATTATTTCATATAATGTAGGAGCTACAAGATTATTAAAAAGACATTTAAAGATAAGTTGTCCTATCGTTACAATGTTTCATTTTAACCCTGAACATATATTAGAAGGTTGTACTGAAGATACAAAAAAAGCATTAGAAGAAAGCGATTGTATTCAAGTGCTATTGCCTAGCTTCATAGAAAAGACTAAAGAATATATTCATAATACGGATGTAGTATATATACCCAATTGTGTCCCACAATACGAAGATGATTGTGGGTATGATAGGGATAACATCATTATCAATGTTAGTCGTGTAGATAGTTTGCAAAAACGACAGGATTTATTGATAAAAGCTTTTTGTAAGATTGCTAAAAAATATTCTTCATGGAAGGTTGAATTTTGGGGAGATGTAGAGCTTGGTGATGAAAAATATTATAGTTATTGTAATAAATTAATTTTTGAAAATAACTTGCAGGATAGAATAAAGTTTTGTGGAACTTCTGATGACATAAAAGGTAAATTGTTGAGAGCTAAAATTTTTGCTTTCCCAAGTAGTTTTGAAGGATTTTCTTTAGCATTAACTGAGGCAATGAGCGCAGGATTACCAAGTGTGGGGTATAAAAACGCAATCTCAGTTAATGAACTTATTGAAGATGGAAAAACTGGAATTTTGTGTGATTATGGCGTAGATTCATTAGCGAGTGCATTAAGCATTTTGATTGAAAATGATGATAAACGCATAGAGATGGGAAAAGCTGCCAAAAAAAGTATGAAGCAATATGCTCCTGAAAATATTTGGAATGAATGGGAAAAACTTATATTTAAAGTCGTAAATGATAACTAATGAATAGTTATTTGCCATATATTGATAAAAATAATATAAAATATGAAGTGAGGGATTCTAAATGAAGTATGGATTATTGTGTTATGAATATGGTAGATTAAAAAATACAGAATCAGTTAATTTGGGCGATGAAATTCAAAGTATTGCAGCAAGTTGCTTCTTACCTAGAATTGATTGTTATATTGATAGAGAAAACATTAAATCATTTGCCCCCACGATAAACATTAATAATGATAAAATAAAGATGATTATGAATGCATGGTATCAACATGATGCTAAGCAGGGGCCTCCTTGTGATGTTATAACTCCGTTATTGATTTCTATACATATAAATCCATCCAATAAAGAATTTGTCGACAATTTATTTTATAGTAAAAATATAGAATATTTAAAACAGTATCAGCCTATAGGAGCGCGAGATTTAAATACAATGCAGTTGTTAGAAAAGCATGGTATAAAGGCCTATTTTTCAGGTTGCCTAACTTTAACTCTTCCAAAAAATGATAGAATTGTGAAGCAAGATTATATATTATGTGTGGATGTTAGCGATGAATTGATAGCAGTATTACGAAAAAACACTAGAAAAAAGATTTATTGCATTAGTCCGCAACTTCCTAACAATTGCTTTTTTGATATCCAATATAAATATAATTTGGCATTTAAATTGTTAGACGCATATCAGTCTGCTTCTTGTATTATTACTAGCAGATTACATTGTGCAATGCCTTCTTTGGCCTTAGAAACGCCTGTTTTGTTAATAAATGATAATAAAAATGAATATCGTTTTGGTGGGCTGGAAAATTTTGTAAGGCACATGAGCACGCAGGAGTATCTGAAAAATCTTGATTTTTTTAATATTAATAATCCTACAGAAAATAGTGATTTATATAAATCTTTTAGAGATAAATTAATTTTAAGTTGTGAAGAATTTACTGGATACAAGCATAGAGATATATCTCCTTTACGTGATTATTCTATGGAAGAAGCTAATATATTGCAATTTATTGGCTTGAGTAAATTAGTTGAGAAAACTGAAACAAAAAATTATTTGTCTTGGTATTGGAAAAGAAAAATAGATAAACTAAAGAGATAGAGCAGAATGATATAGAACTATTGTCAGTGCATGGCAATAAAAAGTATAGAGATATAATAATATTTTGCATAATACTATTCAACATACTAGAGGTGTTATCTTGACAAGAGAGCTTACGAAAAAGGAATAGCAGTTTTTCTGATGATTATGGAGCATTCTTTCGGTTTCCCTCAATGGTATATTGAAAGTATTTCCTATCCATATTTGCGGCCATATGCTGATATTATTGATTTATTTGCTGGCTTCGCCGTAGTCGCAGTTTTTGCATTTTTAACCGGCTGGACTTATTACAGGTTTAGCATATTATGTATGTGATTATAAATTTACTGCAGTTGATTTAATAAAAGAAATGTTTTCGGCTGAGAGAAAGATAATGATTTTTTCTTGGTACGTTATTTTGTATGTAATTTTCACGCCGAGAGCTACACGTGCACGGCGTTTTTAGGGTACTGTCAATAGTTTTGCGCAAATTTTTATCCGCATCCCCCACTCACTCTCACACACTCTTGAATTTCCTAGATATGGAATCCATGTATACTTTATTATAAAAATAGGCATAGAACTTACCTTTGTTTTGCAATTAAGCTATTACGCAAAACATGATGGAAGTCGAGCTCTATGCCTGAAATAGTATACAATAAATAATAAAGCACTAAAATCAACGCTTAAATGAGCTTTTATCTCGTTTGGCGTTGCTTTTTTTCTTTAAAGTGATTATAATTGAAATAAGGAGTGATTGAGATGTTGATGCAATTCCGTTTTAAAAATTTTAAATCCTTTAAAGATGATACGATTTTAGACCTTTCTGCAACCAAGATTACAGAATATGTTGATAGGATTGTTTGTGTTGGTAATGAAAAAATATTACCAACGGCAGCTATTTTTGGTGCTAATGCCAGTGGTAAATCAAATGTTATAAAAGCTTTTCGTTTTATGATGAATTATGTTGTTAATTCATTTGCTTTTGGTGGAAGCTTAGAGGATAAAAAATCAAATAGCCCGGGAATTCAACAGACTCCATTTTTGTTTGATATTCAAAGTAAAGAAGAGGTTTCTTCTTTTGAAGTTTATTTTGTAGATCATAAAAGTAATAGCTGCAAATCTTATAATTATGGATTTACTTTAGGCAAAAAAGGTATTGTAGAAGAATGGTTAAATTCTAAGGCTAAAACGGCGAGAGCATATAAAAGAATTTTTTATCGTTCTCCTGAAGAACTGGATTTATCTGGTATTCCAAGTAAAGTAAAAGAGAATATAGAAATTGCTTTGGAAAAGGAAACGCTGGTTGTATCTCTTGGTGCTAAACTAAAAATAGCTAAATTAAAAATGATTAGAGATTGGTTTTATAATAATGAAGTTGTTGACTTTGGCAATCCTTATGAAAATGCAGTATTATCAACATTTATACCCAAAAAATTTGTAGAGAATGAAGAACTTCAGCGAGAGGTTGTTTCGTATCTTTCGACTTTTGATCCTTCAATTATTAGGATTAATGTAGAGGTTATGAAGGATAATGAAGAAGATATCAAACATATTAAAATAGATGCTGTGCATCGTACTCTTGATGGCGGAACGGCAACTATTCCATTAAAAGAAGAATCGGATGGCACGTTGAAGATGTTTTCTCTTTATCCGGCTTTGCGCTCTACATTGGATATAGGTGGAGTTTTATTCGTTGATGAGCTTAATGCTAGACTGCATCCGCTGCTTGTGCGCAATTTCATAATAACTTTTTTGAATCCTGAAATTAATAAAAATCATGCGCAGCTTATATTTACTACGCATGATTCTTGGCAGTTATCTAATAATTTGCTTCGTAGGGATGAAATTTGGTTTACGGAAAAAGATAATAATGGTATTTCTTCTCTATATTCATTAGCAGATTTCATAGATGATGATGGCAGTAAAATTCGTAAGGATGCAAGTTATGAAAAAAATTATTTGCTAGGCAAGTATGGCGCTATTCCTTTCTTGAAATCTATAAATATGTTGGGAGAAAAGTGACAATGGCTAAAGAAGATAGAACTGGAAATCGAAGATGTAGGATTTGCTAGAAGAACTCCAAGTCTAGGCCATTATTTTATTGTGACAGATACTCAAGAAACAGAGAAGAATTACTTGTATGGCTTAAGAGATTCTTTATCGCAGGAAGTGCAAGGCCGTATAGTTATAAGTGTGTCTAAAGCTAAAACTAAAGAATTAGTAGATGTTTGTCAACGAATGTCAGCGCTTGAGCCTCAGTATGCTGAACCATGGATTGTATTTGATAGAGATCAAGTAGTGGATTTTGATAAAATTATTCAATATGCCGAGCAGCAAAAAATTAATGTTGGGTGGTCAAATCCATGTATAGAGATATGGTTTGATGCGTATTTTGGCATAATGCATAATTATCATGATTCTGTTAGTTGCTGTCGTGAATTTGCTAAAACCTTTGAGAAACAAACAGGTGTGAAATATAAAAAAGCAAATCCGAAAATTTATAGTTTGTTAAATTCTCATGGTAATGAGAAGAGTGCTATTCAAATAGCTAAAATTAAATTAGATTTGTTTAATAAGGAAAATATAGTAGTACCGTCGCAAATGTGTCCTTGTACGACTCTGCATAAGTTGGTGGAGGAAATTCACAGCAGAGTAGATAACGCGTTGACAAAATGATAGAAATGGGGATTTGAGAAATGCAGCTAACAAACAAATATGAAAGAAAATATAAAGAGGCACAACCGGTGCTTGCCATATGCTATGATTTTGATAAAACATTATCGCCGGATGATATGCAGGCCCAAGGATACATTCAGTCGGTGGGATATGAAATAGCAGAGTTTTGGAAAAAATCTAATTCGTTGGCAAAAGATAATGAAATGGATCAAAATCTTGCTTATATGCTTTGTATGAAAGAGGAAGCTGAAGGAAAAGTACTGTTCACTAAAGCTAAATTGGCTGAGTATGGAGCTAAAGTACAATTGTTTCCAGGGGTTGAAGACTGGTTTGAACGAATAAGAGGATACGGCAGACAAAAGGGCATTATAGTGGAGCATTATATTATTTCTTCTGGACTCAAGGAGATGATAGAAGGAACGATTGTTGCTAAATCAGGTGCTTTTGAGAGAATTTATGCAAGTTCATTTTATTATAATGAAAAGATGAGTATAACCAACAGAAGATTTGGAGGCTTATATTGAATGAAAAGAAAGATTATGGACAAATTAGAAGCATGGCGTACTTCTGGTAAAAACCGATTGCCATTACTTTTATATGGAGCCAGACAAGTAGAAAAACCTATATTTTGCAGCAATTTGGACAAGAATATTTTGCCAATGTGGTATATATAAATTTTGAAGAAGACAGAATTTTGGCGTCTTATTTGGATATGCGTATCAATCCAGATTTTATAATTCAAACTATTGAAGAATTGTATAACGTACAGATAAAGGCAGAAGAAACGCTTTTGATTTTTGATGAAATTCAAAGCTGTGAACGAGCGCTGACTTCTTTGAAATATTTTGCTGAGCAAGCGCCTCAGTACTGTGTTGTAGCGGCAGGAAGTTTATTGGGAGTAGCTATTAACCGGCAAAATTTTTCTTTCCCTGTAGGTAAAGTGCAAATTATGCGTCTTTATCCCTTGGATATGGAAGAGTTTTTATGGGCGAAAGGAAAGAAAATGCTGTGTCAAATGATTCAGTATTGCTTTATAAACAATGCCCCATTACCTAAATCAATACATCAGGAGGCTATGCTGCTTTATCAGGAATATTTATTGACTGGTGGAATGCCGGCCGTAGTTAGCGCGTATTTAGAGGGACGTAATGCTGATGAATTGAAGCGTTTTATTTATAATTCATATGTAGCTGATATGGCTAAATATGCCGGTATGGCGGAAAGCGTTAAGATTGCAGAAGCTTATGATTCTTTGCCAGCGCAATTGGCAAAGGAAAATAAGAAGTTTCAATATAAGCTTATTCGGATGAGGGCCAGGGCGTCTTTGTATGGCACGGCTATAGATTGGCTGGTACAAAGCGGCATTGTATTGAAATGTACGAAATGTGAGCAAGGGTTGATGCCATTGGCTGCGTATGAGGATTTGAGCAGTTTTAAATTATATTTTAGCGATACGGGAATTTTTTCTGTAAGAATACAGCTGACGAAACAAAGCTTTGCTTTAGCCAGTCAATTTCTGGGGAGCTTAACAGAAAATTATGTAGCCGTACAATTAAAGGCTAACGGCTATAATTTAAATTATTGGGAAAGCAACAGCACTGCGGAAATTGATTTTGTTATCATCAAAAATGGTGTGGTTGTGCCGGTGGAATGCAAGACTAATATAAATGTTCGCTCCAAAAGCCTGCAATCTTTTGTTAAGAGATATAATATTAAGGAGAGCATTCGCCTGTCAGGCAGAAATTTTGGCTTGGATAATGGAATAAAATCAGTGCCGTTATATGCTGCTTGGTGCGTATAGCATTGTGGCGATAAGCTTAAACCAGTTATAAAATAGAGAGACTGTGAAAAACTATTTGGAACGGATAGATTCGCTAAAATTTTACGTGGAAGTTTAGATTTTATTCAAAAGTTTTCTCTTTTTATTTGAGAATTTCTGTTTCGCGGCGTGTTTTAGCTGACATAATATTTGATAACAAAATAAAAGGCTTGATATGAATTAGAATTTGAACTATATTTTTGTGATAGAAGGAGTATCATCGATGGATACGGTAAAAATAAATGGATGGAGGCATTTGTTTCAAAAGCATATTTTAAGTCGAGGTTTTTCGTATTGTTTATTGGATTATGTGCGTAATATTACAAGAACGGCATTGGGATATACTTCGGTGGTTAGTGGAACAGAAGATTATACGGTTAATATAGTATTGCGTAATGAAAAAGTTGTACAAATGAGTTGTGAGTGTCCTTATGCAGAAGATGGTAATAACTGCAAGCATATGGCGGCAGTTTTATATAAATTGACAGGGGAGCAAGATGATTTATCCGTACAAAAACGTAAAGATGAGCGGTTTAAGAAAGCTCAGGAATTAAGTGTTATCATAGAGCGGATGACGGAAACAGAGCTGCGAGAGTTTTTATTAAAATTAGCTTTGGATAACAGCGATGTAAGGAAGGATTTACTGCTTAAATATGCTAAGTTTGTTGGTGGGCCGCATATACAGGAATTGAAAGGCAAAATTTACGATATAGCTGATTTATATGAGTATGAAGACGGCTTTATCGATTGGAATCATGCATATGACTATATTTGTTCGCTAAGCGCTTACCTTGAGGATACTGT
The DNA here is from genome assembly GCF_905212365.1 of uncultured Phascolarctobacterium sp. Lineage (GTDB taxonomy): Bacteria > Bacillota > Negativicutes > Acidaminococcales > Acidaminococcaceae > Phascolarctobacterium_A. The sequence goes on along the minus strand of NZ_CAJMEH010000002.1, from coordinate 2,562 downwards.
GAAAAAGCTGTTGGAAAGTAATTTTTGTATACAAGCTTTTGAGTTGGTGTACGAGGGGATTTTCTGTGCCAGTGAGCAGGAAATGGACGATTCAAGCGGCGGTTTGACAATGTTAGGGGATACTTGTTCTGAATTGTGGCGGCTGATATTGAAGCAGAGCGATAGCCAGCAAAAAAGAAAAATTTTTGCTGCGGCTAAGAGATATTTGCAGGAGTTCAAAGAAAGTGATTTTATTTATGAGTATTTGTATAATTTACTGATACAGGAATTTCATGAGGAAGATTTCTTGCAAGAAAAGCTGAAAATGCTTGATGAAGATATTACCGGCATGATAGCAGATAGCGATAGACATTCAATAGCACGGTATTATATTGAAGATAAATTGTTGAATCGCATACAGATTATGCGGCAGCTAAAATATGCTGACAAAGAAATTTTGGCTTATCAAAATAAGTATCGCAATTTTCCTAGGGTAAGACTTGCGCTGGCTGATACTTATATGCGAATGAATAAAGTGCAGGCTGCGGTACAGTTATTAATTGAAGGTAAACAAGCAGATGCTAAATCGTTAGGTATAGTTGACGATTATATCCGGCGTTTATTGGAGATTTATCGTGAGAGTAATCAGTTTGAGGCATACAAGCAAGAATTAATAAATTACATATTTAGCATTAGACAAGATAATTTGCAGTATGTTTTTATGCTTAAAGAACTGGTGTTACCTAATGAATGGTCAAATTATCGTGAAAAAATTCTAGCTGCCAGAACCTGTTATTGGATTAGGTATAATCTGTTAGTACAGGAAAATATGCATGAGCGCTTGTTGGAAGAAATATTACAGTCTGGGATAATTCATGATTTAGATAGTTATGAAAAGGTTTTAAGGGAAAGATATCCTGAGCAAGTGCGGAATCAATATATTCAGTATGTTACACAGGAAGTAAAGATTGCTACGCAGCGTAGCGCTTATCAAAAGTTGATGAAGTATTTAAAGAAAATAAAAAGATATCCTGATGGTATTGAGTTAACAAAAGCAATTGCTTCAGAATGGCGTGATATCTACCGCCGCAGGCCAGCAATGTTGGATGAACTACATAAAGCAGGATTTTAGTGATACAAGGAATATTGCTGTTGTAATATCAACAAACTACTCCTTTAGATGTATAATATAGGCGAATGGAGATGGTGCGTATATGATTAGGAAGCTTTATCATGGTTCTTTAAATATAATTGAGAAGCCTGTTTTTGGATATGGCAAGCGCTACAATGACTATGGTCTAGGTTTTTATTGTACTGATAGTATCGATATGGCTAAGGAGTGGGGCGTGAGCAAGGATCAGGATGGTTATGCCAATTGTTATGAGCTTGAATGCGATGGAATGAAAATACTTGACTTGAATGCTTCGCAATATTGTATTTTACATTGGCTTACAATATTGCTGCAAAATCGCGAGTTTGACGTACCTTCTGGTTTGGCTTTGGAAGCTAAGGAATATTTGCTTGCTAATTTTGCTGCTCCTTATGAAGATTATGATGCGATAATCGGTCATCGTGCTGATGACAGCTATTTTTCTTTTGCGCAGGATTTCATCAATGGTACCATATCTTATCGGCAGCTTAATAACGCTATGCATTTAGGAAAGTTAGGTCAGCAGTTTGTGCTTAAGAGCAAGAAAGCTTTTGAACGTATCAAATTTACCGGCAGTGAGCTTGCTGAAAGTAAAGAATGGTATGTAAAAAAGCTTTTGCGTGATCAAACTGCGCGTCGAGAATATTTTAATGTGGAGCGTAATAGGCGGCGACGTGGAGATCTGTATATTATACAGATTATGGATGAGGAGATGAAGCCCGATGATTTACGCTTACGATAAGGTTTATTTGGATAAAGCCCGTACTGCGCTCGGACGCATGCTGGATTTTGCTGTGTACGATCTTAAATACGATTTGGAAAAGTTTTTTGATTTATTTATGAAATCTGGTGTGGCAGACAGATTCGCCAGCGGTGATTTTTCTGTTATTGTAGGTATGTCCGGTGTGGAGCTGGCTTATGAAGTATTGGATAAGGCTGGGGCTTCTTACGAGCGTATCAAGCCTAAATATTCTGTGGCTCGCAGTGCAGAATACTGGCTGGGATGGGCTTTGGCCTATTATCAGTGGGTTACTGCCATGAGCTTTGCAGAGATAGTGCGGTATGTGGCTGTTAAAGATATGCTTGGCCTTTATTATCCTTTTCATGAAATGGATATCCGGCAATTCGTGGATAAAATGAATGCTTTGTATAAAGCCGCGAAGCCGGAAACTAATCTTAAGCTTTTGCGGCGTAGGGCTGGGTTAAGCCAGCGGGAGCTTGCCGAGTTATCCGGAGTTCCGCTGCGTACTATTCAGCAGTATGAACAGCGGAAGAAAAATATCAATAAAGCTCAAGCAGAATATTTGATAATGCTTGCACGACTCCTTTGCTGTGATGTTATAGATTTAATAGAAAAAGTGCAATGAGCTTAATTTAAGGGTCTTTGCCAAAAGCTGTGGTCGGCGCTCTAACGTTTGTGTGGTGGGCGCTTT
>NZ_CAJMEH010000001.1 GCF_905212365.1 uncultured Phascolarctobacterium sp. | reverse complement strand
ATGGACACCCTTGCCTTCGGCTAACGCTTCCTGCTACCGAGCGCGTAGTGGACTTTCACCACCTAGTTATCGCCCATGCCGGGCACACTAACAAAAAAGCCAGAGCAATTTCGCATTGCCCTGGCTTTGTAAATTTTGTTACTCTTTACTGTATTTAGCGATGCCCTCTTTATAAAAATCATTGCCTTCGCTGTCGATGCAGACAATGGCCGGGAAGTCTTTCACCTCATAACGGCGGATAGCTTCGGGTCCTAAATCCTCGTAAGCAATCATTTCCTCGCCCTTGATGGACTGGGTAATGACAGCGGCTGCGCCGCCTACGGCTACAAAATAAACCGCACCGTATTTAACGCAGGCGTCGATAACCTCCTGACTGCGCAGGCCCTTGCCTATCATACCGCGCATACCCTGCTCGATCATGGTCGGCGTGTATTTGTCCATGCGCCCGCTGGTGGTCGGACCGGCGCTGCCCACTACCTCGCCCGGCTTGGCAGGGGTAGGGCCCACGTAATAAATAATATTATTGGTCAAATCCAGCGGCAGCTGCTCGCCTCGACCCAGTGCTTCGTATAAACGCTTGTGAGCGGCATCACGGGCAGTATAAATATAACCGCTGATGCGTACCACGTCGCCTGCATGCAGATCCTTAATAGTTTCGGCGGTCAAAGGCGCCTGAATGTATTTAATTACAGCTTGTTCACTCATCGTCCAACCCTCCTTACAGCTCTGCTTCCGCACGGCGCGCCTGATGGCAGTTAAGATTTACAGCGCATGGCAGGCCGCCGATATGCGTGTGGGTAAATTCCACATTGACAGCCAAAGCCGTGGTGCTGCCGCCCAAGCCCGAAGGGCCGACGCCGGTCTTGTTCACCAGCTCCAGCAGCTCATCCTCCAGCTGTGCATAGCGCTCGTCTGCATTATGCTCGCCTGCGGTACGGGTCAGCGCGTATTTAGCCAGCAGCGCCGCCTGCTCCATATTGCCGCCAATGCCTACGCCAACGGTAACTGGAGGACAAGGGTTAGGCCCTGCTGCGCGCACTGTATCAACAACGAACTTTTTGATGCCCTCCACGCCGTCGGCTGGCTTGAGCATTTTCAGCGCGCCCATATTTTCGCTGCCGCAGCCTTTAGGACAAACAATCATCTTCACCTTGTCGCCGGGAACGATTTTCGTATGAATAATAGCGGGAGTATTATCGCCGCTGTTTTTGCGGTCAAATACCGGGTCGCCTACGGAGGATTTGCGCAGATAGCCTTCGGTATAGCCCTGGGCTACGCCTGCGTGAATGGCGGTATACAAATCGCCGCCCACAAAATGCACCTCCTGACCAATTTCCAGGAAAACTACGGTCAGGCCGGTATCCTGGCACAGCGGCACAGCCTTTTTCTGGGACAGCTCAAAATTTTCTACCAGCGTAGTTAAAATCTCTCTGCCCAAAGGCGATTCCTCTGTTTTGATGGCTTCCTTAATTTTATTCTTTACGGCCTCCGGCAGATAATAGCAGGAGTCCATGCACAATTTAGCAATCGCAGCTGTTACTTCACTGACATTAATCTCTCTCATTTTGCCCTCCTTAGCGGCCGACACGCTTCATGGTGTTGGCTCTTACAACCTCCGGGTCGACGATTTTACGCGCTAGGCCCAATTCGATAGCCGTTTTGGCTACGGCAGCGGCTACAGCCGGAGCGACGCGGGGATCGAAAGCGTCGGGAACAACATAATCCTCGCGCAGATCCTTTTCGTCAATCAGCTCGGAAATAGCGAAAACTGCCGCTACTTTCATTTCCTCGGTAATAGCGCGGGCGCGCACGTCGATAGCGCCGCGGAATACGCCGGGGAAAACGGTGACGTTATTTACCTGATTCGGACGGTCGCTGCGACCGGTACCGGCAACGGCAACGCCCGCCGCCTTAGCTTCGTCATAGCTTGTTTCCGGCACAGGGTTGGCCAGCGCGAAAACCACGCTGCCCTCCGCCATGCTCTGCATAATTTCTTTGGTAAATACGTTAGGAGCGGAAACGCCGATTAAAACGTCGGCACCCTTAGCCACGTCGGCCAAGGTTCCCTGACGGCGCTCTTTATTGGTGACGGAAGCCAGATAGCTTTGAATGCGGTCCAGTTTAGCGTCGATGCCTTCATACAAAGCGCCGAAACGGTCAACCATAATGACGTTCTGCGCGCCCATGCTTACCAACAGGCGGCCGATAGCGCTGCCAGCTGCGCCGCAGCCGTTGACTACGAAACGGGCGGTGCGGAAATCCTTCTTCACGTAACGCAACGCGCCGATAACCGCGCTCAGGCAGGCGATGGCCGTACCATGCTGATCGTCGTGGAAAACGGGAATGTCGCAGATTTCCTTCAGGCGGCATTCGATATCATAGCATTTGGGAGAAGAAATATCCTCAAGATTGATGCCTGCATAATTGGGCTCCAGCAGCTTAACGGTGCGGATAAATTCTTCCGGGTCCTTCGTCCCCAGGCAGATGGGCACGGCATCCACGTCGCTGAAGGTTTTAAACAGCGCGGCCTTGCCCTCCATAACGGGAATAGCAGCCTCCGGTCCGATATCGCCCAGTCCCAGCACGCGGGTACCGTCGCTGATAACCGCTACCATATTGCCGCGGCAGGTATATTCAAAGGACAAGTCCTTATTTTCTTTGATGTCCTTGCAGGGCTCTGCCACGCCGGGGGTGTAGGCGACGGAAAGGTCGTGACGGTTGGCAATGGGCACCTTGCTTACTACAGAAATTTTACCGTTATTCTCCAAATGCATTTTCAGCGCTTCTTCGCGTAAAGTCATTGTCATATCATGCTCCTCCAACAAAAAATATTTAGTATACACTACATTATATATGAAGCACTCTGATAATACAAGAAAAATACTTGTGAAGTAGTCCGATATCCATAATTTTTCAAATAATTGTAACTAATGTGTCAATTAAGTAAAGCAGTACACACAAAAAGGCCGCCCTGCGGCGGCCTCTTCCAGCACATATTAAATTAACAGGCGCAAAGCTTATCTGCGCAGCCAAGGCGGAATTTCGTTGCCGCCGTTAAAGCTGTTGATTACGGAACTGCTTTTCTTATCGGCTTCCGGATTTTTAATTCCCATTTGTCCGTGTGCCGCATTCTTCAATGCCGGATTTTTCTTTTCAAAACCCGTGGCGATAACGGTAACGCGAATCTCGTCCTCCAACGCTTCGTCGATAACAGCGCCAAAGATGATATTGGCGTTGGGGTCCACAGCGTCCGTAATAATCTGCGAAGCTTCGGTTACGTCGAACAAGGACAGCTCCTTGCCACCGGTAATATTGAACAGCACGCCCTGAGCGCCGTCCACAGAAGCCTCCAGCAGCGGGCTCTTAATGGCGGCTTCGGCAGCGGCCTTAGCGCCGCCCTCGCCCTTAGCGGTACCAATGCCCATCAAAGCGCTGCCTGCGTTAGTCATAATGGTTTTCACGTCGGCAAAGTCGGCGTTGATTAAACCGGGCACGCCGATCAAATCGGAAATGCCCTGCACGCCCTGACGCAAAACGTCGTCGGCAATGCGGAAGGCGTCCAGCATAGAGGTGCGGCGGTCGATGACCTGCAGCAAGCGGTCGTTGGGAATGGTAATTAAAGTATCTACTTTTTCTTTCAGATTAACTATGCCGTTTTCGGCCTGGTTCATGCGACGGCGTCCTTCAAACATAAAGGGCTTGGTAACTACGCCGACAGTCAGTGCGCCTACTTCTTTAGCGCATTCTGCCACTACATGGGCTGCGCCGGTGCCGGTACCGCCGCCCATACCTGCGGTAACGAAAACCATATCCGCGCCCTTCAGCACTTCCACGATCTGTTCGCGGGATTCCTCCGCAGCCTTTTCGCCGATTTCCGGATTAGCGCCTGCGCCCAAGCCTTTCGTCAGCTTCTCGCCAATCTGAATTTTTGTTTCAGCTTTGGAAAGCAAAAGCGCCTGTGCGTCGCAGTTCACAGCGATAAATTCTACGCCGCGCACTCCGGCCGCAATCATTCTGTTGACAGCGTTGTTGCCGCCGCCGCCTACGCCAATAACCTTAATGTTGGCCAGGTTATCGAAGGTTGTTTCTACATCATCAAACATATTCTACGTCCCCCTTAATTGCTGGGTATCATTATTGACAAAATCATTGATTTGTATAAGTTCAACATCAAGGAGCAAATTTCCTGCTGCCTTGATAAATTTATTTTCCCATATACAGCCGGCGAATGACGCCCAGATTCTGAAAGATACGCATACCAAAAATCAGAATGGCCACCATATACAGATCGATGCCGATCATATTACCGGCATAGCACAAAAACGAGGCTAAAATACCGTTGATAAAAAAGCCGGAAATGAAGACCTGCGTATCATACTTACTTTCCATAGACGCTCGCACGCCGCCCAGTACGGCATCCATACCGGCCATTACCGCTACGGCCAGCAAACGAGCGTACTCCGGCGGCAGACTGAAAGGACAGTAGATGCCGCCCACAAAACCGGCCAGCAGGCCAAGGACTGCATAGTAAATCATTTCTGTCCCTCCTTTTCGCCTACGACCTTGGCATATTCAAAATTACGCGGCGCCTTGAGCGCGGGAACACGCAAATCTTCTACGGTTTTTATTTTTACCTGAATGCCCCAAAACTCAAAGGTTTCCACCACGCCGCCGCGCAAGCGCAAAGCGCTGGTCAGCGTTTTCGGCGCGCCGATGGCCTTAATGACGTAGGGCGGCGCGCTGCGGACATTATTGACGGACACCGTCGGCCCGGCGCAGCGCACCTCGCTCATGCCCACGATACGCTGGTCGTTAAGAGAGATGGCTTCGGCTCCGGCAGCGCGCAGCTCGTTGAGTACGCGCAGCAAATCCTCGTCGTGAATAATATATAAATTAGGATTATCGTTAGCTTTTTTGGGAATATTGCTGTCGTCCAAAACGACCTCAATCCCCTGCCCTTCTACTTCCGTAGTACCGGCAAGCAGCTCCAGGCGCTCCTGTCCCGGATCCTCCGGATTATCGACTCCATGCTGGCGCAGATTTTCTATTTCCGCCAGCAGGCGCTGATTTTCCGTCTCTGCCAGCTTCAGGCGTTCAGACAGATCCTCCACGCGATCCATCCGAATGGACCTTTGCTGCTCCGTGGTTTTATACTGCACCGACAGCATAAAGCCTAAAACCATGAATACAAAGGCAATGACCAGCTTGCCCTTTAAATCCATAGCGACTAATTCTTTCATTACTTACACCCTCATTTTTCTTTTCCAGGCACCAGTTTAATGTATGGTTTAGCAAAGGTTAAATCAATATATTCGGCTTGGATATTTTTATTTTTTATTTCGTTAAACACCGTCATAAACACCTGCGCTTTGTGCGGCAGTCCGGCCACCGGCCCCAACAGAATGGGGAAGCTGCCGCTCAGGCGCAGCTTCGCTTCGTTCCTGTTGTCCACGCCTATTTCAGCGATACGGTCGCGGGCGTCGCCGTCCAGCTGCTGCAAAAATTGCAGTATTTCCATTACGCTTTCGTTGCCCACGGGGTCGCCCAAGAAAACATTGCCGCACTGCACGCCAACCAGCAGCGGCGCGCGGGCGTCGGGAATACCCGTAGTGACGTTCATCACGATGCCGTTATAATCCAGCTGCAAATAGCTGCGATAAGAGTTGGCCACATACAAAGCCGGCTGGCGTTCCTCCACCGTTATCTCCAAGCCTGCGGGCCAGCGGTAAACGACCTTGGCGTTTTGAAAACGGATATCGTGCTTTAAAGCGTCCTGCAAGCGTCCGGCGCTGACATTGAAAAAGTTGAAGGGCGGCTCGCTGCCTCCCAGCTTAATAGCTTCTTCCTCCGTCAGCAGATTAGTTCCGTGAATAACGACGCTGCCAAAGGCCAGGCCCGGCTGATGAATATAGCTCCAGCCAAACTGCAAGCCATAGGCCGCGGCGCCCAGCGCCAGCAGCATACACAACGCCCTTAAGCGCTTGCGCCGCTTGTGAGCGCGCAGGCGTTCCTTGATTGTCGCCATGGCTTGCATCTCCTTTATTAGTACGCAACACGCCGCCGAACGGCGTTTTTCAGATGATGATTATTTAGCGCTCAGCAAAATGCGCTCGCACAAATTTGGGAAGCTGATGCCTACGGCGGCGGCAGCCTTGGGCACGAGGCTGGTAGCCGTCATGCCTGGAACGGTGTTGGCCTCCAAAACATAGCCCTGGCCCTGCTCGTCCAGCATCACGTCGATACGCGCCACGCCGCTCAATCCCAGCACATTATAAGCGGCTACTGCCAGCTGCTGCACATGAGCGGTAACTGCTTCGCCCAAAGGCGCCGGACAATGGTAATCGGTAGCGCCCTTAGTATATTTGGAATGGAAATCATAAGCGCCGGAATGGGGAGCAATCCAGATAACCGGCAGCGGCTTAGGCTGGCCTGCTTCCTCCATAATGGCCACGGTCAGCTCCTTACCCACAATACATTCCTCTGCCAATACGTTAGCGGAATAATCGAAGGCTTCCTTCAAGGCAGGCTCGATCTCGGCTTCGTTTTTAATCATATATACGCCGATGCTGGAGCCCTGAGACGCGGCCTTAATAACTACGGGCACGCCAAATTCCCGCAGCACCTGCTCCTTGACGGCGGCTAAATCGCCGCACTCGCGTTTATGCAGAATTAAGCAGCGGGGCGTAGCAATGCCTGCGGACTGCAAAAAGCGTTTAGTCGCAGATTTATCCATGCTCACGGCGCTGGCTAAAACGCCGCAGCCGGTATAGGGAATGCCTGCGGCCTCCAAAAGGCTTTGCAGGCGACCATCCTCGCCGTACTTGCCATGCACCGCGTTAAAAACGACCTTAGCGTTCATCGCGTGCAGCTGGCTCAATAATCTGTCGGGAACAAGCTCCACCTCTTTGGCGTTATAGCCCTTTTCCCTTAAAGCGGCGGCAATAGCGCCGCCGGTAACGCGCGAAATTTCCGCTTCGGAGGAAGGCCCTCCCAAAACTACTGCCACTACATCCTGTTTATTCATTTTGCTTTACGCTCCAATTCTCTCACTAATTCTTCGCCAATTTTAAAAACGTCGCCTGCGCCGACGGTCATAATCAAATCGCCGGGCTGAGCCTGACGCTCCAAATATTCCTCCGCTTTTTCCAGACGCGGAATATATAAAACCTTCTGACCTGTAGCCGCCTGAATGCCCTCGGCCAGCTTAGCGCTGGACACGCCGGGGATGGGCTCCTCGCTGGCGGCGTAAATATCCGTCAGAATAAGCTCGTCGCATTCGGTAAAGCTTTGGCAAAATTCGTCGAACAGCAGCTTCGTGCGTGTGTAGCGGTGAGGCTGGAACACGCACAGCAGCCGCTTGGGCTGCGTCTGCCGAGCAGCCTTTAAGGTCACGCCGATTTCCGTAGGATGGTGCGCGTAATCGTCCACTACCCAAACGCCGTTCACCTTGCCCTTGGTTTCAAAACGGCGTTTAGCGCCGCCGAATTTTTTCAGAGCCTCCAAAATAACCGGTACGTCAATGCCCATCTCGCGGGCTGCCGCAAAAGCGCCCAGGGAATTAAGCACATTATGGCGGCCCGGCACCAGCAGCTGCACCTTCGCCGTCAGCTCGCCGCGATAATACAGCTCGTAGGTGGTTCCGTTGACGCCGTAGTTCACATTTTCAGCTATATAATCAGCGCCCTCGCCTTCCATGCCGTAGGTGATAACGGTTTTATCGGTTTCGGCAGCCAAGCGCCGTACCTTAGCGTTATCGGCGCACAAAATCGCCTTGCCGCCTTCTTTGATATTGCTTAAAAATTGCTTAAAGGCTAAATAAATATTTTCTTCCGTACCGTAATGGTCCAGATGGTCGTCCTCAATATTGGTCACTACTGCAAGATAAGGATAAAATTTCAGGAAAGAGCCGTCGCTTTCGTCGGCCTCGGCTACTACCCAGGGACCTGCGCCGTTTAAAGCGTTGCCGCCCAGGCTGCTCACCTCGCCGCCGATAACCACCGTCGGGTCGATGCCGCTGGCTGCGGCAATGCAGGAAATCATAGCGCTGGTCGTGGTCTTGCCGTGAGCCCCGGCTATAGCGACGCCCTTAGCGTCGTCGGCATTTAAAACGGCGGCCAGAACGTCGCTGCGGTGCAGCACCGGAATACCGCGTTTTTTAGCAGCCACCAGCTCCGGGTTATTGGGATGTATTGCCGTGGAAATAACCACTGCGTCGGCGTCGTACACCTGACAGGCGTCGTGTCCCATAAAAACCATCGCTCCGGCCTCCGCCAAATGCGCGGACATATGGCCCGCGTTCAAATCGGAACCGCTCACATCGTAGCCGCGTTTTATAAGCACATAGGCGACCGCGCTCATACCCGCGCCGCCAATGCCGATAAAGTGTATATTATGCAGATTAGCTAACTTATTTTCTGCCACTGGACACCCTCCTATTTCCTCGCCAACGCCAAGGCCTGCTCAGCGATGGTTTTCGCCGCCTGCGGCTGCCCTAGCGCTTTAGCCGCCGCCTGCATCTTCTCCAAATCCTTTTCATGTAACAGCAAATGCTCGATAGCCTCCAGGATACGTTCTCCCGTCAGCTCCTTATCCAAAATAACCTGCGCCGCACCGCGGGCTTCTACCGCTCTGGCGTTAAATTCCTGATGGTTGGCTGTTGCGTAGGGGTATGGCACCAGCACCGCAGGCACTCCCTTGGCCGTCAGCTCTGCCAGGCCGATAGCACCGGCGCGGAACACAGCCAAATCTGCCGCGGCCAAAGCCACGGGCATATTATGCAGATACGGCTTAATGATAATATTATCTGCCACGCCGCCGCGTTTGCGCACTGCTTCCATGTATTGCTCATAATTTACGTCGCCGGTAGCGTGCAGCACCTGCACCTCATGGCGGCCCGACAGCGCCAGCTCCGCCTCCAGCATCGCCTGATTTATGCTGCGCGCGCCGCGGCTGCCGCCGGAAACTAATATCGTTTTCTTTTCCGGGTCCAGACCCAGCTCCTTCACTGCCTCCTGCCGCGTATGCTCCAGAATTTCGCTGCGTATAGGGTTGCCGGTATAAACCAGCTCCGCCTTGCCGTGAAAATATTTGCCGGCCTCCTTGTAGCCTAAAAAGACCTTGCGCACATAGCGGGCCAGAATCTTATTCGTCACGCCGGGCATGGCGTTCTGCTCCTGAATGCAGCAGGGAATATTATGCAGCGCTGCCAGCAAAACGATGGGTCCGCAAACATAGCCGCCCGTACCGATAAGCAAATCCGGGCGCTGCTCCTTGATAATTTTGTAAGCGTCGCACAGGCCCGTAAACAGCTTGCCAACGCTGCGCAGAGTATCGAAGCTCAGGCTGCGTTTAAAGCCCGCCACCTCGATAAATTGCAGCGGATAGCCGTAGCGGGGAATAATATCCTTTTCCAAGCCCTGCCGTGTGCCGACAAAACTTATGTCGGCGTCAGGACACAGCTTTTTTATCTGGTCGGCGATAGTCAGCGCCGGGTAAATATGCCCGCCGGTACCGCCGCCGGAAAGAATGACCTTCACGATTTTTCCTCCTCCCTTACTGCGGCAAATCGTTTACCAGCTGCTTAAAGCAGCGGCCGCGCTCAGGGTAGTTTTTAAACATATCATAAGACGAGCAGGCCGGGGAAAGCAACACAACCTGGGGCGGCAGCGCCATCGCATACGCCTGCCGCACAGCATCCTCAAAGGAGTCCGCCAGCAGAATATGCTCCACGCCGCAGTCCACGGCTGCCCGATAAAAGCGCTCCTTCGCCTCGCCCAAAAGAATCAGCGCATCGCATTTTTCCTTAACCAGCCGCATCATCGGCTCCAGCTCCGTCAGCTTGTCATGGCCTCCGGCCAGCAAAATAATATGCCCGTCCTTAAAAGCCTCCAAGGCTTTAATAGCCGAATCCGTATTGGTCGCCTTGGAATCGTTGTAATAGGGAACGCCCTTAATAGTTCTTACATATTCCAAGCGATGCTCGATGCTGTGAAAATTGCGCAGCACGTCCGCCATATCTGCAATGGACACGCCGGCGAAATAGCCGCAGGCAATGGCTGCCAGCACATTTTCTTCGTTGTGCCCGCCAAATAAGTGCAGCTCGTCTATATTGCAAACAACATTTGTTGTATTATTCCATTTTATCACAAAATTACCGTTTTGCATAAAAATTCCCGCGTTCAGGCAGGCTTTTCTGCTGAAATAGCAGATCTGCCCTTTACTTGCGGCAGCCCAGCCGCGCACCTCCGGATCATCGTAATTCAATACGGTAATCTGCTGCGGCCCCTGCCTGCGGAAAATATTTTTCTTAGCCTCGCCGTAAGCCTTCATTGTACGATGGCGCTCCAAATGGTCGGGCGTTAAATTCAGCACTACGGCAATATCGGGGCAGAAGTCCTTCACCTTTTCCAGCTGAAAGCTGCTCAGCTCAGCCGCCAGCCAGCCGTTGTCAGGCAGGTGCTCCACCTCCTTGGACAAAGCTAGGCCGATGTTGCCGCCCACCGCGCTGGGTACGGGCAAGCGCTTGAACATTTCTCCCACGATAGTAGTCGTCGTAGTCTTGCCGTTAGTACCGGTAATGGCGGCTATATGCCCGCCGTACAAGCGGTAGCCCAATTCAATTTCGCTGATAACCTCCAGCCCGTAGTTCTCCGCCTCCAAAACATGGGGCGCATCGCACGGTACGCCGGGCGACAGCACCATTTGCCCTGCCTTAGCCAGCAAGCCAGCAAAGCCCTTCGGCCCAAAAACCAAAGCGCCGCCGCAGGCAGCCAGCTCCTGCGCCAGCTCCGCATCTATTTCGCAGGGAGCGTCGTTATATAAAAATACCTGTTGCCCACGCTGCGCCAGCACCTGCGCCGCACCGCGGCCGCTGATACCTGCGCCGTAGACTATTACAGCCTTTTGCACCATTATGGATGCCTCCTATAAAACAGCGGCCAGCCACAGCCCTAATCCCACAGCGGACAGCGCCAGGCTGAAAATTGTAAAGACGCGCACCACCTTGACCTCGCGCCAGCCGCCCAACTCAAAATGGTGATGCACAGGCGCCATGCGGAAGAAACGCTTGCCGCCGGTCAGGCGGAAATAGCCCACCTGAATAATAACGGATAAGGCCTCGGCCACATAAACGCCGCCGATAATCACCAGCAGCAGCTCCGTGCGCGTCAGCAGCGCCAGCGCCGCCACGCCGCCGCCCAAGGCCAGCGAACCCGTATCGCCCATAAACACCTGCGCCGGATGGCGGTTAAACAGTAAAAAGCCCAGGCACGCGCCCGCTATGCCCAAAGCAAAGCCGCTCAAATCCAAAAAGCCCTGCATATAAGCGATAAAAGCAAAGGCCAGCGTCACCGGCAGGCTCACAAAGGATACCAAGCCGTCCAAGCCGTCAGTCAGGTTCACAGCGTTAGTCGTGCCTACAAGCAGCACAAAGGCCAACGCGTAATACCCCCAACCCAGGTCCAGCGAGACATTCAGCCCCGGAACCCACAGCGCCGTATTACCGATATGCGTTTCGGCAAAATATACATAAGCGCCTGCCAAAATAAATTGCAATAAAAATTTCTGCTTAGCCGTCAGGCCCAGATTGCGCTTCATTACAACCTTAATATAATCGTCAATAAACCCTATGGCCCCGTGACCCAGGGTCAGCACCAAAGCGATGACCACGCGGGGCGTAAACGAGCCCCACAGCAGAGCCAGCGTCAACGCCGCCAGCATCATCAACCCGCCCATGGTCGGCGTGCCGCTTTTCTTCATATGGCTGGCAGGGCCGCATTCGCGGATGGACTGCCCAAAATTTAATTTATGCAGATATTTGATCAGCACCGGGCCAATCAGCGCGCACACGATAAAAGCGGTTACGGGGATTGCAACTAATTTAAACATAAACTTCCCTCAACAATCATTAGTAATTAAAAGCATACGCTGCTTATTTAAACAGCTCCAGCATACGGCCCACCTGCATGGAGTTGGAGCCCTTCAACAGAATAATATCCCCTGCCTCGGCCAACAGCCGCAAATTATCGGCCGCCTCCTGACGACTGCCGCAGTGGCGTGTCTTGCCGCCCAGCTTCTGCACCTCGTCGCTGATGTAAGCAGCCTGCTCCCCATAGGTCAGCACATAATCCACGCCGTATTCCACAGCCCAGCGCCCTACGCGACGGTGCGCATCCTCGCTGATAGCGCCCAGCTCCAGCATATCGGCCAGCACGGCAATAGTGCGTCCCGTGCCGCGCGCAGCCTTTTTAGCCTCCGCCAGCGTTTTCAAAGCCGCCTCCATAGAAGCGGGGCTGGCATTATAAGCGTCGTTGATAAAAGTAATATCGCCAATGTAAATAATTTCCTGACGGCTGCCGGTCAGACGCGCCGTCGCCAGCGCTCTGGCGCTGTCCTCCATGCTGACGCCGTAGCAGGCCGCGCCCGCAATAGCGGACAAAGCGTTGTACACATTATGCTCGCCAATCAGCTGTAAATGCACCTGCACGCTTTTGCCCGTAGCCTTTTCCGTACAGGTAAAGGTCGTGCCTCCGGCCGAGGTTGCAATATCGCTGCCGCGGTAATCGCAGCCTGCGCCCAAGCCGAAATATACCACCTTCGCCTTAGTCAATGCTGCGGCGCGCAGCACATATTCGTTATCGCCGTTAAGAACGGCAAAACCCTCGGCAGGCAGGTCCACCACAATTTCGCTTTTGGCCTTGGCAATATTATCCATGCTGCCCAAAAGCTCCATGTGGGTTTCGCCGACGTTAGTTATCAAGCCGCTGTCCGGCTCGGCAATCCGGCACAGCTCCTCAATCTGGCCTAAGCCGCGCATACCCATTTCCACTACGGCAATATCCGTATCCGGCTTAATATCCAGCAAAGTTTTCGGCAGGCCAATCTCATTATTAAAATTTCCCTGGGTCTTCACAACATTATATTTTACGCTCAGACAGGCAGCCAGCAAATCCTTGGTCGACGTTTTGCCGTTGGAGCCCGTAATAGCGAAAACCTTCAAGCCCTTCTGTCTGCGGCGGTAAGCGCGGGCCAGCTGTTGATAAGCCAGCAGCGTATCCTGCACTCTGAACACTGCCGCTCCCGCAGGCAGCTGCTCGATATCGTGAGAAATAACCACGCCGGACGCGCCCAAAGCCACGGCCTTGGCGCAGTAATCATGCCCGTCAAAATTGCCGCCCTTTAAAGCCACGAATAATTCGCCCGGCTTCACCGCCCGCGAATCCGTGGTCACGCCGGCAAATTCAAAATCGTCGCGCACAGCATTGGTTGCCGCCATAATTTCACTGGCCTTTATCATTTTCTCTCACCCCAATACTCCATGACTACTTCTTTATCGTCAAAATGAATCGTGCGATCCTTCAAAATCTGGTAATTTTCGTGCCCCTTACCGGCAATCAGAATAACGTCGTTATCTGCGGCATGAGCCAAAGCATAATCGATAGCCTCGCGCCTGTCGGACAAGCGCATCACCTGCTTGCCCTGAGGAACCTGCTGCAAAGCTGTGAAAATCTCGTCGATAATCAGCTCCGGATCCTCGGTACGCGGATTGTCGGAGGTCACTACCACGTTATCAGCCAGCGCCAAAGCCAGCCCGCCCATAATCGGGCGCTTTTTATTATCGCGGTCGCCGCCGCAGCCGAAAACAACCCACAGCTTGCCCTTGGTAATGGAACGAGCCGTTTTCAGTACGTTTTCCAACCCGTCGGGCGTATGAGCGTAATCCACAACTACCGTATATGGCTGCCCTGCTTCCACCAGCTGAAAGCGTCCGGGCACGCCGTCGAAGCCGTCCAGCACGGAGCAAATAATTTTCTTGTCTATCTTTTCCGCCAGCATAGCGGCTACCGTGCCCATAACATTATAAACATTGAACTCGCCGGTAATTTTCAGCTCCAAATCCATTTCGCCCACCGGCGTGTGCAGCAAAAGCTGCATATGCTTGGGCTCTACAGTAAAGTTCAAAGGATAAATATCGTTATCATGTCCTTCGCCGTAGGTAAGCGCGTTGGCTTTAGTTCTTCCTTTAATAATTGCGGAGCTTGGGTCGTCCATATTAAACACCGCGTTTTTATTCGGCTTATCCCCGTCCGTCAAATGCTCAAACAGCAGGCTTTTAGCGTCGCGGTAATTTTCCATAGTCTTATGAAAATCAAGATGGTCCTGAGTAATATTGGTTAAAACGGCGCAGTCGTATTCGATGCCAGCTACGCGGTTCAAAGCCAGCGCGTGGCTGGACACCTCCATCACGCAGTAATCGCAGCCGGCGCAGCGCATAGCGTACAGCGCTTTCTGCAAATCCACTACGTCGGGCGTAGTATTGTGAGATTCGGAAATCTCATCTTCAATCATAATATTGATGGTGCCAATCAGGCCCACCTTATAACCGCCCTTACGCAGAATTAAACGAATAATATTGGTCGTCGTAGTCTTGCCGTTAGTACCGGTCACGCCTATCATGCGCAGCTGCTTGCCGGGATAATCGAAAAAGAAAGGCGTTACCAGCTCCATAGCGGCGCGAGTGTCAGGCACCTTAATCAGCGTCACACCGTCAGGAATTTTTTCAGGCATATCCTCCACAAGAGCGGCCACCGCGCCCTTTTCCGCAGCCATGAGTAAAAATTTATGTCCATCAACCGTCGCGCCCTTCAGGCAGATAAACAAGCTGCCTGCCTTTACGGTGCGGGAATCAGCGGTAATATCGTTAATAATTTTATCGACGCTGCCTGTCGCCTGGGCTTGGGGCAGCAAATTGAGGAGCTCAGCTAATTGCTTTTCCATAAAACTTACCTCCTAAATTGAAAGGGCAGCCGCCATGGCTGCCTCCTCCCAAAAATCTTATTCAAATTATATCACAAGTCACTCGCAATAGCTACGCTTATTTAGCCGCTACTGTAAAAGAGTTACCAGGATTTTTTTGTCCGGCAGCCTTCACATAAATATTACTGCGCGCCACGCTCATGCCCAGGCGCTGCTCCGCCAGCCCGATAATACGTTCCGGTCCCTTCAGCTGCTCTACCTCTATTTTCAGCTCATTATTTTTATCTATCAGCTGAGCCTCCTGCTGCTGCAGGTTCACAAGCTGATTGCCATACTGCACCATGGCTTCGCTGCGAAATACCGTCAGCAAATAGGTTCCCAAAACTACTGCTGCAAAAATCATCAAGCGTGAACGCAGTCTGCGATAAGGGTCGGTATTTATTTTTACTCGCCGCACAGGCTGGCTGACTTCTGTCTGCTGCTGCTCTTCCCATGCGTAATTATCATATTTTCTTGCTAACATGCTTCCACGCCCTTTAAATCTTTTCTAAAGCTTAATAGCATAACGCAGCCGTGCGCTGCGGGACCGAGGGTTATCCTCAACCTCCGCTGCGGCCGGAACGATGCTGCCCGTTTTTTTCAGCAGCGGCTTTTTGCCGCATACGCACACCGGCAGCTGCGGCGGACAGATACAACCCTTCGCTAGTCTGGCAAAAGTCTGCTTAATAATTCTGTCCTCCAACGAATGAAAGGTTATCACGCCGATACGACCGCCGCTTTTCAGCCTGTCCACGGCCTGCTCCATCGTATCTGCCAAAATCCCCAGCTCGTTGTTCACCTCAATGCGAATCGCCTGAAAGGTGCGCTTGGCCGGATGGGGCCCGTCGAGGCGTGCGCCCTTGGGAATGGCCTTTTTGATAACCTCCACCAGCTCAAAGGTAGTCGTCAGCGGCTTCTCCTTGCGCGCCGCGGCAATAAACTGAGCGATGCGCTTGCTCCAGCGCTCCTCGCCATATTTATGAATAATCTCCGCTAATTCTTCTTCCTTATAATTATTCACCACATAGGCCGCGTCCAGCTTGGCCTCGCGGTTCATGCGCATATCCAGCGGACCGTCGTGCATATAGCTAAAGCCCCGCTCCGCGCAATCCAGCTGATAGCTGGACACGCCTAAATCGAAAAAAATGCCGTCGATTTTATCTATGCCCATGCCGTCCAGCACCTGGGCAAAATCCTTAAAATTGGCTTTGGCTACGGCAGTACGGCACACAAAGCGATGCAGCAGCCGTTCCGAAGCCGCGGCAATAGCGTCGTCGTCCTGGTCGATACCCAGCAGCAGGCCGCCGGGCTCCAGTTGCGCAGCAAAGCCGCTGCTGTGACCTGCGCCGCCCATGGTGCAGTCCACATAAATGCCATTTTTATCCGTTATCAAAAAATCCACGCTTTCAGCAAGCAGGATACTCACATGCTTAAATTCCATCTTTGCACCAGTTTAAATGCCTAAATCGGCCAGCTGCTCTGCCAGCTCATTGACGTCATCGGCATTGCCTTCATTATATTCCTGCCACTTTTGCGCATCCCAAATTTCAGCTCTATTGCCCACGCCCACAATTACCGCATCTTTTGTTAAATTGGCGTGACGGCGCAAATTAGCAGGCAGCAGCACCCTGCCCTGCTTATCGCATTCGCCCTCGCAGGCTCCGCCGAATAAAAAACGAGTAAAATCACGGGCTGTTTTGCGGCTCATAGGTAAAGCGGCCAGCTTGGCCTCCAGCTGCTGCCACTGCTCTAAATCGTACACAAACAGGCAGCCGTCCAGGCCCTTAGTAATAATGAATTTATTACCCAAAGCCTCGCGCAGCTTAGCGGGCATAGCAAGACGACCCTTGGTGTCCAGAGTGTGTTCATATTCACCTAACAGCATCTCGTCGCCCCCTTTTACCCACTTTATGCCACTTTTCTCCATTATATCGTTATTTCCCAGACTATGCAAGAGTAAAAAGCAATTTCCCATAAAAAATCTAAACTTTCTACAATTTATTCGCAAAAAAATTACCGAAAGCTATTTGGCATTTAAGACTTCTAATGCTATAATAAACATGTACCAAACAAGTACGCTCAAAACAGAATCGATAAAGGAGATATGCGACATGATTACTAAAGATACCGGCATTATCGAAGCCGTTCAAACTCATCCGGAAATTATGGAGGTTTTTGCAGAATACGGTCTGGGCTGCATCGGTTGCATGGCAGCTCACTTTGAAACCATCGGCCAGGGCGCAGGCGCACACGGCATCGACGTTGACGCTCTCATCGAAGACATCAACAAGGTTATTGCCGAAGCCGAAGCAAATAAATAATTTTCTAAATCGTAAGGGACTGCACGCCAAAAGCGTACAGTCCCTTTTCGTTTTCCGCAAAACTAAAAGCCGTGCCGCCAATTAAGGCAGCACGGCTTCGTTTTATTTAAACAGATTTTTTATTTTGTTGAGAAAGCTTTTTTCCTCAGGATTGATATTGTCCTTGCTGATGGTCTCGAACGCGCGCAGCGCGTCCTTTTGCTTATCGTTCAGCTTCGTAGGTATAACAACCTTAATTTTCACCAGCTGATCGCCGCGAGTACCGCCGCGCAGGCTGGGAATACCCTTGCCCTTCAAGCGCATCACACGGCCGGGCTGCGTACCCTCAGGCACCTTCATCGTTACCTGTCCGTCCAGAGTGGGAACCTTAATTTCCGCACCCAGGGTAGCCTGTACGATATTGATAGGTACCTCGCACAATACAGTAGTGCCGTCGCGGTCGAAGAACTTATGCTGCTTCACATACAGGTATACGTACAAATCGCCGTTAGGCCCGCCCTTGGCGCCGGCCTCGCCTTCGCCGCTGACGCGCAGGCGGGAACCGTTATCCACGCCTGCCGGAATTTTTACCTTCAAGCGTTTATTTTTCTTTTGCGTACCCTTGCCGCGGCATTCCTTGCACGGGCTGCTGACAATCTTGCCCTCGCCATGACATTTAGAGCAGGGACGTTCGTTGACCATCTGCCCAAACATGGTATTTTGGGTAAAGCGTATATAACCTGTGCCGTGGCAGTCAGGGCAGGTTTCCACCTTTGAGCCAGGCTCCGCGCCGGTACCGTGGCAATGCTCGCAGGCCTCGTCGCGATAAAGGCTGATTTCCTTTTCTACGCCGAAAGCCGCTTCCTCAAAGGTGATTTCCAAATCAAAGCGCAAATCGGCGCCGCGCTGCGGGCCGGCATTGCCGCTGCGTCCTCCGCGGCCGCCCTGACCGCCGAAGAACATATCGAAAATATCCTCCATACCGCTGCCGCTGAAGCCGCCGAAACCGCCGCCGAAGGGATTGCCGCCTGCGCCGCCAGCCTGTGCCTGCTCAAAAGCGTCCGGCCCCAGCTGATCATACTGGGCGCGCTTGCTTTCATCCGAAAGTACGCCGTAAGCTTCGCTGATTTCCTTAAACTTCTGCTCTGCTTCCGCGTTGCCTTTATTACGGTCTGGATGATATTTCAGGGCCAGTTTGCGGTATGCTTTTTTTAATTCGTCCTGGGAGGCCGTTTTAGAAACTCCCAGCACCTCATAATAATCCTTTTTAGCCAAAACAGGCGCCTCCTAATATTCCTCATTGAAGATGGCAGTGCCCAAGTGCAGGGCAAACCGTGCAGATGGGCACTAACCTATAAATTATAATTCGATTATTATTTGAAGACCCAACAATCCCAAGACCAGCTAGAAGACGCTAGATGCAAGGAAGGGCGATGCAGGCGTACTAGAAGTACGTCAAAGAGCCCTGACACAGCAGATGGCGCCTTATAGTTGGGATTGCCTTATTTTTTATCGTCGTCGACAACCTCAGCATCTACTACATCGTCATTACCGGCCTTCTTAGCGTCCTGCGCGCCTGCATCTGCACCGGCTGCGCCTTTTTGCGCTTCGGTCTCTTTATACAGCTCTGCGCTCAGCTCGTACAGCGGTTTAGTCAATGCTTCGGTATCGACTTTAATCATCTCCAGATCGTCGCCTTTCAGGCTTTCTTTCAAAGTATCAACGGCAGCCTTAACCTTAGCAATCAGCTCGTCCTTGCCCTTGCCTTCCATGTCCTTCATGGTCTTTTCAGCCTGGTAACACATATTGTCGGCCTGGTTGCGGACTTCAACGCCCTCTTTGCGTTTCTTATCCGCTTCAGCGTTGGCTTCCGCTTCCTTAACCATTCTTTCTACTTCGTCCTTATCCAAAGTGCCGGAGGAAGTAATGGTAATCTTTTGCTCCTTGCCGGTGCCCAGGTCTTTAGCGCTTACGTTTACGATGCCGTTAGCGTCGATATCGAAAGCAACCTCGATTTTAGGAATTCCGCGGGGAGCGGCAGGAATGCCGGACAGCTCGAAGCGGCCCAGAGTTTTGTTGTCGGCGGCCATTTCGCGTTCGCCCTGCAGAACATGGATATCAACGGAGGGTTGATTATCGGCAGCAGTGGAGAACACTTGCTTTTTAGAGGTCGGGATAGTGGTGTTGCGCTCGATAATCTTGGTGAAGACGCCGCCCAGAGTTTCAATACCCAAGGACAACGGAGTTACGTCCAGCAGCAACACGTTGCCGGTGCCTTCTTCGCCGGACAGTACGCCGGCCTGAATAGCTGCGCCTACTGCAACGCATTCGTCAGGATTTACGCCTTTGTAAGGCTCCTTGCCCATGAATTTTTTAATAGCGGCCTGAACGGCGGGGATACGGGAAGAACCGCCAACCAGAATTACCTTGCTGATATCGCTGCTGGACAAGCCTGCGTCGCTCATAGCCTGACGAACAGGGCCCATGGTGCGTTCTACCAAATCGGCAGTCATAGCTTCAAATTTAGCGCGGCTCAAATCCATATCCAAATGCTTCGGGCCGTCGGCGCCTGCGGTAATGAAGGGCAGGTTAATATTGGTGCTCATAACGCCGGACAGCTCAATCTTAGCCTTTTCAGCAGCCTCGCGCAGACGCTGCATAGCCATGCGGTCGCTGGACAGGTCGATGCCTTCCGCTTTCTTGAACTCGTCAACCATCCAGTCCATAATCTTTTTATCGAAGTCGTCGCCGCCCAGATGGGTGTCGCCGTTAGTTGCCTTTACTTCAAATACGCCGTCGCCTACGTCCAGAATGGATACGTCAAAGGTGCCGCCGCCCAGGTCGTAAACCATGATAGTGTGATCGTCGGTCTTATCGATGCCGTAAGCTAAAGATGCGGCGGTAGGCTCGTTGACAATACGCAGAACCTCCAGGCCGGCAATCTTGCCTGCGTCCTTAGTAGCCTGACGCTGGCTGTCGGAGAAGTAAGCCGGAACGGTGATAACCGCTTGAGTTACCTTTTCGCCCAGATAGGCTTCTGCGTCGGCTTTCAGCTTTTGCAGAATCATGGCGGAAATTTCTTCCGGAGAATATTTTTTATCGTCAATGGTTACGCGATAATTTGCTTCGCCCATGTGGCGTTTAATGGAGCTGATGGTTCTGTCCGGGTTGGATACGGCCTGACGTTTAGCCAGCTGGCCAACAAGACGCTCGCCGTTTTTAGCGAAGCCCACAACGGACGGAGTCAGACGGGAGCCCTCCTGATTAGTGATGACGGTCGGTTCGCCGCCTTCCATAACAGCTACAACAGAGTTAGTAGTACCTAAGTCAATACCAATTACTTTAGACATTTTGTATTCCTCCTAAAATTCTTTCACAGAAATAAGTTAATTGTAAATTTATGTAAAGAGCCTCACAGCTTAATCGTTGTTGATGACTCTTACCTTACTGTGGCGGATTACCTTATCGCCCAGTCTGTAGCCCTTTTCCAAAACCATATCGATGGTTTCATCCTCCAGCTCGGGGTTCTGCCCACGCATTACGGCTTCGTGCAGCTTGGGGTCAAACTTTTCGTTCTGCGCCGGAATTTCTTCCACCCGCAGCTCCTTAAAGGTATCCTCAAACTGACGGCGAATCTTCTGCATACCGGTGATTACGCCCGCCATATCGGTGGCTTTAGCGGCGCTGGCTTCGGCGCGTTCAAAATTATCGAGTACCTTCAAAAACTTACCTACCACACCGGCGGTAACGAAGGTAGAAAGCTGTTCCTTTTCACCTGCGCTGCGGCGGCGGAAATTTTCAAAATCAGCCTGCAAACGCAGCAGACGGTTGGTCAGCTCTTCAATCTTAACGTCCCTGGGGTCCGGCTCCGCTTCCTTAGCGGCTTCACCGGCAGCTTCCTCAGCGTTTTGCTGAGCGGCTGCTTCCTCCTGGGCGGCGGTTTCTTGCTTTACTTCGGCTTCCGGAGCAACATTTTCCTCAGCCTGAGTGTTTTTTACATCATTCTCTTGCAAGGCTCTTCCTCCTTTGACTGCTATTTATTAGGATCATGCTCAAACATTGTTTTCAAATATTTATGCAGGTAATCCATTACGGCGATTACCTTGCCGTATTCCATGCGCGTTGGCCCAAGTACGGCCATCGTGCCTACTATCTGACCATTCAGGCGGTAGGTAGCCTGCACCATACTGCAATCCTGAATACCGGAAAATTTATTTTCGCTGCCAATGGTAATCCGCAGGCCGCTGTCCTCGCCGGCCTTCAGCAGGTCGCGTACTACGCGCTCTTCCTCCAAAATACCCAAAAGACTGCGCACACGCTCCACGTCGCGAAACTCCGGCTGATTCAGAAGCTGCTTAGTGCCGCCTAAGAATACTCTTTGCTCCTGATGCTTATTACGCAGCTTGCGAATAGATTGAACTAATGAAGTAAAGAGTAATTTATCGTCAGCCACATTGCTGTGTACGGCTTGCAGCAAATCCTCGGAAATATTGGCCAGCTCCCGCCCCTCCAAAATACGGCTGATGCGTCCGGCTAGGTAATCAAGCTCTTCGGGGCGCATTCCCAGAGGAATTTCCACTACGCAGTTGTCCACATTGCCGTCGTCAGTAATAATGCAGAGGATGGCGTGATGCTCATCCAGAGGCAAAAACTTCATATAACGGAACTGGGCGCCTGCATCGCGGTTAGCCAAAACCATGGATACGTTCTGCGTCATGCGGGATAAAATCTTTGCCGTGGATTGAAAGATTTCGTCGATGCTTCTGCGCCGTTCGTTGAACCAGCTGTTGATAAGCGCGCGTTCGTTGTCGCTCAAAGCGTCCGGCTCGATCAGCGAATCCACATACAAGCGATAAGCCTGCGCCGAGGGTACGCGTCCTGCCGAGGTGTGGGGCTGCTCCAAATAGCCCAGCAGCTCCAGGTCGCTCATCTCGTTGCGAATAGTCGCAGGGCTGAGTCCCAAATCATACTTACGGGCGATGGTTCGCGAGCCTACAGGCTCGGCTGTCGAAATATAATCCTCAATTATGAGCTGGAGAATTTTTTTCTTTCTATCGTTTAACATATTCCCACCTCATTTTAGTTGTTAGCACTCGCGTTATTGGAGTGCTAACATCTTGGTATAAGAATAGCACTGACCTAATTTATTGTCAACATTTTTTTGTGCAAAAATTAAGCTGTCACAAAGATTTCAAATATCCTGTTGCCCACAGCCATACCCTGCGGTGTTAAGCGCAGATAGCGTCCGTCGCTTTCCAGACGCAGCAAATCCTGCTCCAGAAATGGCTTCAGCTCCTGCCCAAAACGCGCCATAACGTCCACGCCGAAGCGCGCCTGAGCCTCTGCCAAATCGGCTCCCCGCACGCAGCGCAAGCCCATAAACATAAACTCACCCAGCATTTCCGCAGCCGTAAGCCTTTCTGTATTATACAATTTATCCGCCTGCGCATTTTGCAGCACGCTGGCAATATACGTTTCCACATTTTCCGCAGCCGTGCGTCGCACGTGCCCGTCAAAGCCGCAGGCCGCCGCGCCAAAGGCTATATAGGGATGATAACGCCAGTAGACCAAATTATGCCGCGAATACTGGCCGTTTTTGGCATAGTTGGACACCTCGTAGCGTTCAAAGCCCTGCTGCTGTAAATATTGCTGCACCAGCTCGTACATATCGGCGCATAAATCCTCGTCCGGCAGCAGCAGCCTGCCCTGCGTCACTAAACGCGCCAAAGGCGTTTCTTCCTCCACAATAAGCCCGTACACAGAAAGATGCTCGATACCCAGCTCCGTCAACCCGTGCAGATTAGCGCGCAAAGACGCCAGGGTTTGTCCCGGCAGACCGTAAATCAAATCGCAGCTGATGCGCTCAAAGCCCGCCTGACGCGCCCACGCCACCGCCTCCAAGGCCTGCTGCCCATTATGAATCCGCCCGATAGTACGCAGCTCATTATCATTCAGGCTCTGCACGCCGAAGCTAATGCGGTCGAAGCCCAGCTGCCGCAGCAAACGCAGCTTGTCCAAATTTGCCGTACCGGGATTAACCTCGATAGTCGCCTCCTGCGGCTGCTGCCAAAAGCCATAACGCCGCAGCGCAGCCACCAGCTGCTCCAGACAAGCTTCAGGAAGTACGCTGGGCGTGCCGCCGCCAAAATAAATCGTAGCAGTCGGCGACATTTGCCGCGCTTCCTTGCGGCGCGCAGCTATTTCCTTACACACGGCCTGCGTATAACGCTTCATGGCCTCCGTGCTATAGCCCGCGTAAGAAGCAAAATCGCAGTACAAGCATTTTTGCCGGCAAAAGGGCACATGCAGATACAGCGCCTGATAATCAGTCCATGTGCTTTTATCTAAAGTCATCATAGCGCCTCCAAAATTTTCTATTATACAAAAGCAGCAGGCAATCACACGGACTGCCTGCCGTAATTTTACTTTTATTCCTCTTTGCTTTGAGCAAACAGCCAGTCGCGCACCGCTTCCAGCTTATACGCATAATCAAAGGACGTCAGGTGTTCGCCGCCCCTGGGCGCTTCGCCCGTAAAGGTCGTCCCCTTGATAAAGGTAACGAAATTAGCCTGCAAGCCTTTCGTCAGCATCGCCTGTACGCAAGCGTTCTGCACATCGCTGGCTTCCTGAGCGCTCCATTGCTCATGGGTATAGGGCACGCCGTCCTTATCAAAAACGGCCATCAACCCGACTTGTCCGGCAGAAGCCTTGCTGTCGCCCGCCGAAACGATATAGAAGAATTTTTTCTGCTCCAATACCTGCAGCAGCTCATTATTCCATTGGCTGCCCACAAAAAGCGAAGCCGCGAACAAGTCCGGATGGGTTACGTTCAAATGGAAGGAGGTCATGCCGCCCATGGATTGTCCCGTAGTATAAAGGCGGTTCGTATCGATGCTGTAAGTATCGCACAAATTATGAATGAGCTTTACCGCCGTTTCAATTTGCGGCGAGGTGTCAAAATCGTCGTCCACAATGACCTCTGTGAAAACGGGAATCAATACAAAGGACGGATGCTTAGCCTGCTCCGCCGCCGTAGCCCAAATAACTCCGCCCCAGCCTACGTTCAGGGAGAAGGCGGGAGTGCGCCCAGCAGCGCGGGCGTCCGGAATAAACATAATGAGCGGATAGCGTTCAGCCTTATTATAATTTTCCGGCACGAATAGTTCATACTGCATTTTAAAGCCGGTGTCAGGGTCGGTGAAGGTCAGCAGCTGGTACTTATCCTGCACCTCGTCCAAGATACCCTGCAGCTCCTTGTCCGGCTTCAGGCTGCCCATATCGCCGTCACGGTGGGTTATAGGCCCAACCTTTATGCCACCAGCAGGCATTCTGCCATTATTTCCTTGCTGCACCTGCTGCGTTTCTTGCGCATCAGCTTGCTTTTCCGTAGGCCCAGCACTGCCTGCGCAAACAGAAAAAGCAAACAGCAACGTCGCCAGCAATGCAGCTATAAATATCATGCGTTTCATTTCATTAAGCCTCCTTCAGCAGAAAAAATATACTTTAATGCTTATATCAATTCTTACATTTTTAGTATACTTAACTTTTCGCCATTGTCAATGGCTTTTTAACGCAGTATTTTGCACAAAACTGATACTAGAAATAAGTTTTACTTTCACAGCCAAAGTAATTACTCTTATCAAAGGCAGTATTGAAAAGGCCGCACTTAACGCTGACGTTGCGAATATAGGATTTATCTCTTAACTGCATCTTGGCAATAAAATGGCATTACAAATGCCTCGGTTGGAAGTCTCCCTATGAGGTTTTCTTTGGCGTAGTGTTGCAATTGACTTGACAATTCAAGACAAGAAATTAAGCCTGCCGCCGAAGCGACAGGCTTTAATTTTCGTTGATAATCCCCCAAAATCCCGGAGAATGCGTCAGAGATTTTTAATTATTTGCCGGGGAAGAACGGCCAAACAATAGGAATAACCACCAAGGATACGATGAAAGCTACGATTACCAGACCGGTACCAGCTTTTACATAGTCCATGAATTTGTATCCGCCATGGCCAAGTACCAAGGTGTTCGGAGGAGTACCTACCGGAGTTGCGAATGCGCAGGAAGCTGCAACAGCGATAGCCATCAGAACTGCTTTCGGGTCAGCGCCCAGTTGTTTGGAAATTGCAATACCGATCGGGCACAGCAGAGCTGCGGATGCGGTGTTGGACATGAATTGGGTCAGGCCGCAGGACAGAATGAACAGAACTGCGGTTACAACCAACGGAGAAGGATCGCCGCCCATCAGGTTAACGGTCCATTCAGCGATCAGCTTACCAGCGCCGGTTTTATCCATAGCGGTGGATACAGGCATCATGCCAGCGAACAGGAAAATAGTTACCCAGTCGATGGAAGCATAGGCTTGTTTTTCAGTCAGGCAGCCGGTCAGTACGCAAACCAGCGCGCCGATGATTGCTGCCATTTCCAAGGTGATACCTTTGATACCCAAAGCCATTACCAGAACTACTGCCAGCAGGATAACGCCGGAAACGATCATCTTGTTCTTGGAAGTTTCGTTAGCTTCAATTTCTTGTTCGATCTCCTGGTCAGCGTCCAATTCTACCTTCGGCAGCAGGTGCTTACCAACGAACATCATGTACAGCATACCTGCGATAGAAACAGGAATACCAATCCAAGCGAATTCGAAGAAGCCAAAGCCTTCCAGGCCGGCAGCGGTCATAGCGCCGGTAGCGATGATGTTAGGAGGCGTACCTACCATGGTAATGATACCGCCCCAACCGCAGGCAAATGCCAAAGGCATCAGCTGACGGGAAGCAGGAATCTTAGCTGCGGAACAAATACCCAAAGCTACGGGCAACAGGCAGGCAGCAGTACCAGTGTTGGACAGTACGGAAGAAAGCACGGTGCCAACTAGCATCAGGCCGAACATCAGGCTGTTTTCACCAGTACCGCAGAGGGATACTACTTTGTTACCGATAGCCTGCGCCAAGCCGGTGTAGAACATGGCCGCGCCAACGACGAACATGCCGGCGAACAGTACAACGGTGGAGTTGGACAAACCGCTAAATACTTGTTTAGCAGGAATCAAGCCCAACAGGCCGCATGCAATTGCGCCAGCGGTAGCAGTAATTGCCAAAGGAATAAGTTCAGTTACAAATAATAACGCAACTACTGCCAACAGAATTAAACATTTAATTGCTGGGGACATTATATGTTCCTCCTTTAAAAGATATTTATATACAGTGCCTGAGGGCGCCATATATCAGTAAAAAATATTAACTTTTCAAAGTTCTAGAAGTAATTTTATAATTTAAAAAACTACTAAGTTTCTTTAACTAAAGCTATGATAACAATATTTTAATGAAAGGTCTGTTGCTTTAGCAACAGAATATACGCGCATACCCCGGCAGCAGCTTCCGTACAGGCGGCACAACATTCTTTATAAATTAATATTATCTTTTTACTTTAAATAGCTTATAAAGCTACTATCCTTGTGTTACATGGTGTTTTAGCAATATTATATCTATGTTAATAAAATAAAAATGCCGCGCTTTTATGCGTGGCGTTTTAAGTGTTTTAATCGCTTTTTTTATTTTTTTTATAAGTTTGATAGTAATTCTCTAAAAAAACTTGGAGAATGCGTCAGATACAAGGCAAAGCGACGGCGACGTACAATCAAATGCCTTGAAAAACAGTCGTGGTGCGAAAAAGAAGAACGCCCGCAGGCGTTCTTAAATACTTCGCAAAGCGTACCGGTATTTACTTGCAGTCCCTAGCTGCCGTCACTTTTCCTTGTGCTGCACATCCAAAAGCTCAAAAATATTCTTCTCGAAATATATCAGGCCTTCTTCCCGCATCCGCGCCAGCTCACGAGTCAAAGCACTGCGGTCGGCGTCCAGATAATTGGCCAGATCCGTTCTGTTGAAGGGAATTGTAAAACGAGTATTGTTATTGTATTTTGCTTCCTGCTCCAGATAAGCTAAAATTTTGCTACGCAGAGTTTTTTTGCACAAAATCTCGGTTTTTTCAATCAAGCGCGTATTATTATCGGCTAAGATAGAAACGATATTGCACATTAAGCGCCTGTTAGCTTCGCTGTGGCTGCTGCCGTCAAAAAGCATTTTGCCCAAGGGCAGCATCAAAACCTCGCTGTCGCTAGCCGCGAAATAACTTACCACGCTACGATCCCCCAGCTTACCTAAAAAGTTTTCGGCAAAGACGGAGCCGGAGCCCAGATTAGCGATAATGGATTTTTCGCCCCAAATATCCTCCTTAATCATCTGCACCGTGCCTTCTAAAACCACGCACAGGTTTTCTACGCAATCGCCGGCCAGATAAATATAATCAGATTTGGGAAAATGCTTGATCAGGCCATGAAATTTTTGCAGAATTTCGTTAATTTCTTCTCTGGCCAAACCATTGAACAATGGTATATCTGCATAATTGGGTGAGTACATTTTTATAGCCATTCTTGTCACCGCCTATATTTACTCCATTCATTTTATATATCCATTATGCCAAAGCAAAATATATATGTAAATATTTTGTAATTAAAGAAAGCATTAAGTAAGTTTGTTGCACAGGCAACACCGATTTAGCGCAGAAAAAAGCCAGCCGTCTGCAATAAGCATTCGACTGGCCTTAATTCTATGTAATTTTATGAACGGAGCTTACAGCTTGGCCTGCAAATCAGCCAGCTTTTGACGCTGAGCAGCCAAAACCTTATCGCCTGCGGCAAGCTGCTTTTCATTTTCTGAAAAAGCCGGCCCGCCATAGGACTTACGCGCTTCCACACAGTTTTCCGGATTCAATGCCGTCAGCAAATCACCTTCAAACAGCTCGGAAAACTTCTTGTATTCCTCCAAGCTGATTTCCGGCAGGAATTTACCCTGATGAATAGCATAAGCCACGCATTTGCCCACAACCTCGTGAGCCTGACGGAAGGGCAGGCCCTTGCGAACCAGATAATCGGCCAGGTCCGTAGCATTGGAAAAGTCCCTGCTTACAGCCTGAGCCATCTTATCCACGTTAACAGTCATGGTCAGAATCATATCGCGGTAAACTGCCAGACTGAACTTAACGGTATCCACAGCGTCAAAGAAGCCTTCCTTATCCTCCTGTAAATCCTTATTATAGGTCAGGGGCAGGCCTTTGGCGGTTACCAGCATGGCCTGCAAATGACCGTAAACGCGGCCCGTCTTGCCGCGCACCAGTTCAGAAATATCCGGATTCTTTTTCTGCGGCATCATGGAGGAGCCGGTAGCGAAGCCGTCGTCCAGCTCGACAAAGCCAAACTCCGTGCTGCTCCACAGGCAGATTTCCTCGCTTAAACGGCTCAAATGCATCATCAGCATAGAGGCGAAGGACAGGAATTCGATAACATAATCGCGGTCGCTGACTGCGTCCATGCTGTTGGGATAAACCGTGCTGAAATTCAGCTCGTCAGCCACCATAAAGCGGTCTATAGGGAAGGTAGTACCGGCGATAGCGCCAGCGCCTAAGGGCATCATATCCGCGCCCTCCCATACGCCCAGCAGACGGCGAAAATCACGCTGCAGCATATTAAAATATGCCAGCAGATGATGAGCGAAGGTAATCGGCTGCGCCCGCTGCAAATGGGTGTAGCCCGGCATTAAGGTTTTATCGTGCTTTTTAGCCACTGTCAGCAGCGCTTCCTCAAAGCGCAGCAGCAGCTCGGCGATTTCCGCTACCTCGCGTTTCATATACATGTGCATGTCCAGCGCAACCTGGTCGTTACGGCTGCGGGCTGTATGCAAACGCGCACCGGCGCTGCCAATACGCTCTGTCAGACGGGCTTCGACATTCATATGAATATCCTCCAAAGCCACGTCGAAATGGAAATTACCAGCCTCGATATCAGCCAGAATATCCTTCAATCCAGCAATAATTTTCTCCCCGTCTTCTGCCGGAATGATACCGCACTTTGCCAGCATACGGGCATGTGCGATACTGCCGCGGATATCCTCGTGATATAAACGCTTATCAAAATCAATGGACGCATTAAATGCGTCCACTAATTCGTTAGTATTTTTACTGAAACGACCGCCCCAAAGCTTAGCCATTATTTCAGGTCGCCTTTCTTCATCAATGCACGAACTCTCAGCGGCAGGCCAAAGAGGTTGATGAAGCCGGTTGCGTCAGCCTGGTTGTATACTTCGTCCTCGCCGAAGGTTACATATTCCTGGCTGTACAGGGAGTACGGGGATTTTACGCCAGCGCTGTAGATGTTGCCTTTATACAGCTTCATGCGTACAGTACCGGTAACGGTCTTTTGGGTTTCGTTGACGAAAGCGTCCAGAGCCTCACGCAGCGGGCTGAACCACATGCCGTCGTAAACCAGCTCGGAATAGCGGATGGATACCTGCTGCTTAAAGGATTGGGTTGCGCGGTCCAGGCACAGGTTTTCCAGGTCATTATGACCGAAGTAAATGATAGCGCCGGCAGGATTTTCGTAAACGCCGCGGGATTTCATGCCAACCAGACGGTCCTCTACCATATCGGTAATGCCAACAGCGTTGCGGATGCCGATCTCGTTCAGCTTTTCTACCAATTTAGCCGGACTCAGCTTTTCGCCGTTTACGGAAACAGGCACGCCTTCAACATATTCCAGCTCTACATATTCCGGTTTATCCGGAGCCTTTTCAGGAATATTGGTTACGATGAACAGCTCATCCTTCGGAGCGTTCCAGGGATCCTCCAGGTCGGAGCCTTCATGGGACAGATGCCACATATTGCGGTCCATGGAATAATCATGGTCATGGGACACGGGAATAGGAATGTTATGCGCTGCTGCATAATCGATCTCCTGATCGCGGGAACGCAGCTCCCACTCACGCCAGGGAGCAATAATTGCCAGCTGCGGAGCCAAAGCCATAATGGACAGCTCAAAACGAACCTGGTCATTGCCCTTGCCGGTAGCGCCGTGAGCGATAGCGTCAGCGCCTTCAGCTTCTGCAATTTCTACCAGCTTTTTAGCAATCAGCGGACGGGCAAAAGATGTGCCCAGCAGATATTTCTTTTCATATACAGCGCCTGCCTTAACGGTGGGCCATACATAATCGCGGATAAATTCTTCCTTCAAATCCAGAATATAGCATTTGCTTGCGCCGGTATTGATAGCCTTGTCATGTACGGGATCCAGCTCGTCGCCCTGGCCTAAATCGGCGCAAACGGCGATAACCTCGCAGTTATTGTAATGCTCCTTCAGCCAGGGAATGATAACGGATGTATCCAGGCCGCCGGAATAAGCCAGAACTACTTTCTTAATGTCTTCTTTTTTCATTGTCAAAAGCCTCCTAGAATTGAATAAAATACATATTCAATGAATAATCTTGCAATCTTTTTGTATTATAGCACTTTTCGTGCCGCAATCCAATAGTCTTGGGGCATGTATACAAAATTTTTTTGCTTAGAGTACCTCGTCGCTCATCAGCAGCGCCATAATGGCCTTCTGCACGTGCAAACGGTTTTCGGCCTGATCGAAAACTACGGATTGCGGCCCTTCCAGAACCTCCTCAGTAATTTCCTCGCCGCGATGTGCAGGCAGGCAGTGCAGCACGATAGCTCCGGGACGCGCAGTGTCCAACAGCTCCTGATTGATTTGATAATTATGCAGGGCCTTGAAGCGAATCTCGCGTTCGGCCTCCTCGCCCATGCTGGTCCACACATCGGTGTACAGCACGTCGACGCCCTTAGCGGCCTTAAACAAATCCTCCTCCACGGTAATAGTACAGCCGGTATGGGAAGCGTCCTCCTGCGCCAAACGCAGCACCTCCGGATCGGGCTGATAGCCCTGCGGGCTGGCGCAGACCATGTTCATGCCCACCTTAGCGCAGGCGAACATCAGAGAATGAGCCATATTATTGCCGTCGCCCACATATACCAGCTTACGGCCCTTTAAAACCTCCATCTTTTCCTGAATGGTAAACATATCGGTCAGTGCCTGGCAGGGATGCAGCAAATCCGTTAAACCGTTAATAACGGGTACCGTTGCATATTTAGCCAGCTCGATTACGGAATCATGGGAAAAGGTGCGAATCATGATGCCGTCCACAAAGCGGGAAAGCACCCGCGCCGTATCGCGCACAGGCTCGCCGCGGCCAATCTGGGAGGAAGCATCGCTTAAATAAATAGGATGACCGCCCAGCTGCCAGAAGCCTACCTCAAAGGAGGTTCTGGTGCGGGTGGAAGCCTTGGAAAACAGCATAGCCAAGGTCTTACCCTTCAAATACTGATGCGGCTCACCGGCCTTTTGCCTGCGTTTCAGCTTTTTAGCCACATCTAAAATCGTAGCCACCTCGCCTACGGACAAATCGTGAATCGAAATTAAATCTTTATTCTTTAAGCCCATTTTTTACCCTCTCAATCACATCACAGCGCAGCCAGAGCTTTATCCAAAGCAGCCACTATAGTATCTATTTCTTCTTTACTGATAATCAACGGCGGAACCAAACGAATAACATTGCCCGCAGTGCAGTTGACCACTACATGGTTAGCCAGGCAGCTTTCCACCACAGGCTTGCCCTCGCCTGCCACCTCTACGCCCAAAATCAGCCCGCGTCCGCGCACGTCCTTCACCTTAGCGGGATATTTGGCTTGCAGCTTGAGCAGCTCTTCCATAAAATATGCGCCCTTTTCCGCTACCTTGTCCACCAAATTTTCGGAACGAATGGTAGCCAGCGTAGCGTAAACGGCAGCGCAGGCCAACGGATTGCCGCCGAAGGTGCCGCCGTGATCGCCGGGTTTGAACACATGGGCCAAACGCTCCGGCACGGCAAAGCCTGCTACCGGAAAGCCGCCGCCGATGCCCTTGGCAAAGGTAATTACGTCCGGCTTCACACCGCTGTGCATATAAGCAAACCATTTGCCGGTACGGGCAACTCCGGTCTGCACCTCGTCAAAAATCAGCAGAGCGTCGTATTTATCGCACAGGGTGCGCACCTGCTGCAAATATTCGTCGCTGGGCACATGTACGCCGCCCTCGCCTTGAATGGGCTCCAGCAGAACTGCGCACACATCCTCGTCCATAACGGCCTCCAAGGCCTTAATATCGGCGTAAGGAACCAGCACATGACCGGGGCTCAGCGGACCGTAGCCCACATGGTAATAATCGTGGCCCGTGGCAGCCAGCGTATCAAAGGTGCGTCCATGGAACGATTCATCGGCGGAAATAATTTTATATTTCGTGGGCGACTTAGACACGCCGTATTTACGCGCCAGCTTCATTGCGCCCTCATTGCCCTCCGCGCCGCAGTTAGCGAAGAAGACGCGGTCCATGCCGGTGGCTTCTGCCACCAGGCGCACGGCCTTAGCCTGAATTTCAGTATAATACAAGTTGGAGCAGTGCATAATTTTAGCCGCCTGCTCGGCAACAGCCTTCACCAGTACCGGATGATTATAGCCTAAAGAATTTACGGCAATACCGGCAAAAGCGTCGATATACTCATTGCCTTCATTGTCATAAATTTTACAGCCCTGCCCGTGATCCAGCACCATATCGTATCTGCCGAAAACGGGCAGATAATATTTTTCCGTCTGCTCGACAACAGTTTTCTTATCCATATCGCACCCTCTCTCTTAGCGTAAAAAATATAACAAAGGACCGACGCCAGCATCGGCCCCTTGCTTAAAGTGTCATTATTAGATTTCTTTAACGACCTCAGTGCCCACGCCCTCGTCGCTGAAAATTTCCATAAGGATGGTGTGCTCGGCACGGCCGTCGATAATATGAGTCTTTTTAGCGCCGCCGGACAAAGCGGTAATGCAGGCGCGAACCTTCGGAATCATGCCGCCGTCGATTTTACCGCGGATAATCAGCTCCTGCGCCTTTTCAAAGGTCAAGGTAGAAATAAAGCTGTTCTCATCGCGGTAATCGGAATAAATGCCGCGCACGTCGGTCAGCACCAGCAGCTTTTCAGCCTTCAAAGCGCCGGCAATCTCACCAGCAACGCTGTCGGCGTTAATATTATAGGTTTCGCCCTGCGCGCCTACGCCGGTAGGAGCGATTACAGGAATAAAGCCGTTATCCAGCAGGCAGTCGATCAATTCGGTGTTAATATGCTCAACATTGCCTACATAACCGATATCTACAAGATTTACTTCGCCGTTTTCATATACGTCTGCTAAATGCTTTTTAGCGCAGATCAGCTTAGCGTCCTTGCCGTTCAAGCCGACTGCCTTGCCGCCTAAAGTATTCAGGCGTGCTACCAAATCGGTATTGATTTTGCCTACCAAAGCCATTTCAGCGATGCCAACGGATTCAGCGTCGGTTACGCGCAGGCCGCTGACAAATTCGCTCTTTTTACCGGCCTGCACCAGCATACGGGTGATTTCCGGGCCGCCGCCGTGTACCACAACGGGGCGCATACCTGCGCATTGCAGGAACACGATATCCTGCAGCACCTTATTTTTCAGCTCATCGTTCAGCATAGCGTTGCCGCCGTATTTAACAACGATGGTTTTATTTTTGAAATCGCTCAGGTACGGTAAGGCCTCCACTAAGGTTTGTACTTGATTGTCGTTCATTAACATTGTAAAATCCTCCTTTATATTTAATATTTAATCAGGTATGATATTCGCCGTTGATTTTTACATATTCATAGCTGAAATCGCAGGTCCAGACTGTAGCCGCAGCGTCGCCTGCCGCCAAGTCAATAGTCATGGAAATATCGTGCTCCGCCATGGTAGGAGCCAGCTTTTCGGCAGGCACATTGCAGTTCATGCCGTTTTCCACCAAGCGAATGCCGCCGATTTCCAAATTTACTTTTTCCGCAGTCATAGCCGCGCCGCTGTATCCTGCTGCGCAGACAATGCGTCCCCAGTTAGGGTCTTCGCCGAAGAAAGCGGTCTTTACCAGCGGAGATTTAGCTATCGCCATAGCCGCCGTTTTGGCGTCCTCCCAGGAGGCTGCGCCAATTACGTTGACCTCCAGGAATTTTGTAGCGCCTTCGCCGTCGCGGGCTATCATCTTTGCCAGGTCGGTAGCGCAGGCCGTCAGCGCTTCAAAGAAGGCCGGATAATCAGGATGCTCCTCGGATAAAATAATCTCATTTTCTGCCAAGCCGTTAGCCAGCACAATCATGCTGTCGTTAGTGCTGGTATCGCCGTCCACCACTACCATATTAAAGGATTTATCGGCAGCGGCTTTTACAGCGCGCTTCAACACGTCGGGAGCGATAGCTGCGTCCGTAGTGATAAAGGTCAGCATAGTAGCCATATTTGGATGAATCATGCCCGCACCCTTAGCGATACCGGCGATCTTCACCGTTTTACCGCCGATTTCCGCTTCATAAGCAGCCCGTTTGATAAAGGTATCTGTGGTTTGAATAGCCATAGCACAGCTTTCGCCTTCGCATTCGTCCATACTGTCCACAGCGTCGGCAATGCCCGTCAGCAGCTTATCCATGGGCAAAAACTGCCCGATAACGCCGGTGGAGCACACAAAAACCTCCTGCGGCTCGATGCCCAGCAGCTCCGCCGCATGAGCCTGCATTTTTTTTGCGTCGTCCAAGCCTTGGGCGCCGGTGCAGGCGTTAGCACAGCCGCTGTTGACCACTATGGCCTGAGCGTAGCCCTGCTTATTGACCTCGCGGCAGACCAGCACAGGAGCCGCGCACATTTTATTTTGGGTAAATACTGCGCCGCAGGCAGCGGGCACGGTGCTGTAAATTACAGCCACGTCATGATTGCCGCTGGCTTTAATGCCGGCCTTCACGCCGGCGGCCAAAAAGCCTTGGGGAGCAGTAACCCAGCCTTCAATCTTTTTCATGCTTTTCCCTCTTTTATTATCAATATTTTATACGCTTAGGGTACAATGGGCAGCTGGCGCAGTCCGGCGGTTTCGTCCAAGCCGAACATGACGTTCATATTCTGCACCGCCTGTCCCGCAGCGCCCTTGACCAGATTATCGATGCAGTTCATCACGATAATGCGGCCTGTGCGCTTGTCCGTCTGCCAGCCCAAATCAACATAATTGGAGGCGCGGACATTTTTCAGCTCCGGACAGCCGCCCTTACCGCGCAGGCGAATGAAAAATTCCTTACCGTACATGGCCTGGTAAGCCTCTTCAATCTGCGCGTCCGTAACGCCCTCCTTCAGCTGGCCGTAGCAGGTAGCTAAAATTCCTCTGTCCACCGGCAGCAAATGGGGCGTAAACTGAATAACCACCGGCTCTCCGGCAAATTCGCTGTAAACTTGCTCTATTTCCGGCGTATGACGGTGAGTCGCCACGCCGTAAGCCTTAAAGCTTTCGTTGACGCTGCAATACAGGCTGCCTGCTTTCAAGCTGCGGCCTGCTCCCGTAGTACCGGACTTAGCGTCCACAATAATTCCCTGAAGCTCGATTAAATCGTATTTCAGCAGCGGCACCATAGCCAGAATACTACAAGTGGTATAGCAGCCGGGATTAGCCACCAGCTGCGCGCCGCGTACCTGCTCCCGGTACAGCTCCGTCAGGCCATAAACAGCCTGGGCCTCCGGGTCCTCGTGCTTCACCTTGTACCATTCTTCAAAAACGCGGTAATCCTTAAATCTATAATCGCCGCCAAGATCGATGATTTTGGTTTTACTGCCGCGCAGCCTTTTGCCAATCTTCATGGCATGACCGTGAGGCAGGGCGATAAAAATTACGTCGCTGTTGGCAGCAATAGCCTCAATATCCTGCATCGACGTCAAATTTTTCACAATACGCCCGGATAAATGGGGATACATGCTGGCAATAGCTTCACCTGTACTGCTTTCGGAAGTAATCGCGGCAATTTCCGCCTCCGGATGTCCATCCAGCAGCCGCAAAAGCTCTACGCCTGCGTAACCGGTTGCCCCGATAACACTTGCTTTCATATACATCCTCCTTTACGTTTGATAATTATACATCCAACCTGCATAACATTGCAAGTGCTGTGCAAGGTTTTTTGTAAAAAGGGCAAGAAACACTCATCCATTTTATGATATATATTTTACTACGCCCGCGTGGATTTTCCTAGCATTTTTTATGTATTCTTTTGCCAAAAAATATATTTCCTGCTACAATATAATGAAGAAGTACAAGCGAGGTATGAGCATGATAAAAACACTGGTAATGGCGCTCCTGATTTTTGCCGGCATGGTCGGCTACGACGCGCTTACGGATAAGCCCCAGCCTGTCGCACCCGCGCAGCAGCAGGAGGAAAAAGTGAATAAGCATGAAAAAGCGGCCGCTATGGCGCTCTTTGTCAGCCTGCTGCCGCCTAAAGAGGAATGGCCGTCGCCTATGCAGAAATTTTATCTGGCCTTCAATATGGACGAGGTAATCGACCCTATCCGTCAAAGCCCAGACTGGACGGCTCTGGACGCTATGAACCAGAATATACCCCAGGCGCTGATAGCCATTGAGGATCACGCCTTTTACGAGCATGGCGCTATCGCCGTAGACGGCATTCTGCGCGCTCTGCTGGTGAACATCAGCGCGGGCGAAGTAGTGCAGGGCGGCAGCACACTGACACAGCAATTTGTCAAAAATGTTTTTCTTACCCACGAGCAAAGCATGGAGCGCAAAATTGAGGAAGCTATTCTTTCCCTTATGCTGGAGGATAACTATACCAAGGACGAAATTTTAGAGCTTTACTTAAACACCACCTATTTTGGAGCAGGGGCCAACGGCATTAAGCAGGCCGCCGCCAAATATTTCGGCAAGGCTCCCTCCGCTATGACGCTGGCCGAGGCCGCCGTCATAGCCGCTCTGCCCTACGCCCCCAGCGCCCTCAATCCGCTGGAAAATCCTCAGGGCTGCAAGGAGCGCCAGCTGTTGGTTTTGACTTCCATGCATAAATATGGACTGATTAACCAAGCCCAGCTGGCCGAAGCCAAAGCCGAAAAAATTTACTTGACTAACGGCACAGCTCTGTAAAATTTGATGTTTTTCGTTATAAGACAAACAGAAAAGGTTCGACTGATAAGCTGTTGTCCCTAAAAAATATCGTTAAAAAATGACCGCAAGCTTTCAAGCTGCGGTTATTTTTGCGTTTTTCGATTTTTCTACCTATCTCAACAATGCTTCAAACTCATTATTCAATTTGTTTTCTGCGTTTACGACCTTTGCCGCCGCCTGCTTGTGCCAATTTATATTCTGCGCTAAAGCTTTATCCGCCTGCGCAAACATAATTTTTAATTCCGCAGGCTGCGGCCCGCCCTTAACGGCACGGTTATTAACGATAGCCACAGGGTTCAGGCAGGCGCGAAATTCCGTTTCTGTCAGCGGCAGCTTCTGCGGCAGAGCTGCGTCCTCCTGCGCCAGCCGTTGGTAAATAGTGCAGGCGTCCGCATAAGCGAACTCGGAAGGCGGAATATTATGTGCCCGCGCATAAGTAACTATTTCCGACGCAAAATGATGGCCCGTGCGGAATGGAACCTCATATTTACGCATCAGCTCGTCGGCGATTTCCTGCGAGCAGGTCCAGTCCAGATTAAGCTCCTCTAAAGCCCGCTCCGGATTAACCTCCAGCGCATTAAGGATTTTATTAAACTGCTTGACCACGCTGATGGTCTGACGGGTAATGCCGTCCGTCCCGCGCAGCCGCCCGTCGGCCATACCGGCAGGAATATTATGAGCTCGGAAAACGCCGCCCACCGCCGTACCTAACAATGTTGAACAATCGGTGCGCGCCTTGTTCAGAATGCCGGGATTGCGCTTCTGCGGCATAGCGCTGGAAACATAGGTATTGCCGTCGCCCTCACGCAGCAAAATCCAAGGCCGCGGCTGCGCATACTGCTGCATAATTTCTTCAATAAAGCTGCCCATGTGGATAGCAATGCTGCTGGCCACAGCCCCCATTTCCACCGGCGCTTCCTGAGGGAATACCTGTCCGGCATCATAGGTATTGTAGGCAATTTCATCAAAGCCCAATAAATTTGCCATGCGGTCCCTGTCCAAGGGCCAGCCCGTGCCGTTCAGCACTGTTGCGCCCATAGGCGAACGGTTTAAACGCTTGTAATAGGCCTGCAAGCGCTGCATATCCCTGTCAAACGCCGCATTATAAGCCAAAAGGTAGTGGGCAAAGCTGTTGGGCGGGGCAGCCACACCGTTAGTATAATTCGGGAGAATAGTCTTTTGCTGCTTCTCCGCCAAATTCAGCAGGCTGCGCTGCATCTCGTTCAGCGCCACAGCCAGCTCCAGTAGCTGCTCTCTTTGCATAGCCAGGCTAACCGTCGTCAGCATATCCTGACTGGAACGGCCTGCATGCAGCTTGGTTATTTCCGACCCGGCAGTGTCGATTAGCAAAGGCTCAAAGGTTATTACCAGACCAGGGCGCTGTCCGCCGTTCTCGTTCCCCTGCTCCAAAACCTTTTGCAGGCCTATGGCAAATCTATGCCCCTGCTCCGGCGTCAACAGCCCATCGTCAGTATTGATAACGGCAGTCGCCTTATTTATCTGCCCCAACCAGTAAA
The DNA here is from genome assembly GCF_905212365.1 of uncultured Phascolarctobacterium sp. GTDB lineage: Bacteria > Bacillota > Negativicutes > Acidaminococcales > Acidaminococcaceae > Phascolarctobacterium_A. The sequence continues at coordinate 95,661 of NZ_CAJMEH010000001.1, read as the reverse complement.
AATTATCGCGCGCTGCCGCTTCGCCTGCTGCGCAGTTCAGCGCCATTCCGCTCACTGCGCACAGCAGCAGCGCGGCTAGAAATTTTTTCATATCAAGTCGCTCCCTTCTGACCAAATGGTTTTATATGCAAGCATTACATCACCTTAACCACGGCTCTCGCTTCGCCTGCATGCGCACTGTGTGTATAAATTATATCACATTTACCTTACAAAAACAGTAACGGGACCAGCCCGCACGCCAGTCCCGTTATTTTTATCTTTTATTCGCTTCCCTCAGCAGAATATGAGCCAGCACCTCTACGCCGCGGCAAATATCCTCGCTCTTGGCAAACTCTGCCGGATTGTGGCTGATACCGCCGCGGCAGGGAATAAAAATCATCGTCGCAGGCGCCAGCTTCGCCATATTCATAGCGTCATGCCCTGCGCCGCTGTTCATATGCAGATAGCTGTATCCCAATTCACGGCAAATCGTTTCGCTCTGCTGCGCCAAAGCGCCGCTTAACGCCACCAGCTTATCCGCCGTCAGCATTTCCCAAGTAATAGTCACGCCGTCCGCAGCGGCAACTACGTCGGCCTGCTGCCGCACCGCCGCCAGAGTGCGCTCAATACTGGCGCAATCCACGCCGCGCACATCCACCCACAGCGTAACGGCTCCGGGCACAACATTGATGGAGCCGGGCTCTACCTCTACCACGCCCACGGTTCCTACCGTGCCATGCTCCTTCTCATTAGTGGCAATCTCGTTAACCGCTAAAATCAGCTTAGCGGCAGCCACCAGCGCGTCGCGCCGCATCCCCATAGGCGTTGCGCCCGAATGGTCGGCCATGCCCTGCACATACAGCTTAAAGCGCGTCGGCGCGGCAATATTATGGACAATGCCTATCTGATGTTTCGTTTCCTCCAAAACCTTGCCCTGCTCGATATGCAGCTCGCTGAAGCTGCTGTAGCAGCCCTGCTGCAGGACTGCCTTGGTATATTTATCAGGGTCGCAGCCCCACTGCCGCAGCGCTTCAATAAAAGAAATATCGCCTTTTTTCGCACTTTTATTTAAGGAAACGGGCGTCGCCAAGCCCGTCATCAATTTGCTGCCCATAGTGGCAAAGCCAAAGCGGCTGGATTCCTCCGCTCTGAAAATAATAACCTCAATACTGCGCGTCAGGCTTTCGTCCTTCAGCATATATAACGCCTCCAACGCGCCCACTACGCCGCACATACCGTCGTAAGCGCCGCCGTGAATCACCGTATCCAAATGGCTGCCGCAGGCAACCGGCGGCAGCTGCGGCTCTGTGCCCTCGCGCCGCAAAAAGACGTTGCCCACAGCGTCCTCCCGCATGGTCAGCCCTAAATCTGCCACCTGACGCAGCAGCCAGTTTTGCGCTTCCCTGTCCAGGGCGCTGTAGCCCAATCGGGTAATGCCCTCCGCGGTGGCACCGAACTGCGCCAGTCCGGCCAACAAATTATCTACTCGTGCTTTATTGATTGCTTGCATGATACTGCCTCCTCATTTGTATAACCCACAACTAAATAAACAATAAACAACTAAAATCATTATACGTCCCCTAAGGCGATTGCGCAAGACGCTTCTTTCGCAGAAATAGCTTGCATTTCCTTCTGTTTCAACATAAAATTAGTAATAGAAAATTTTAAGAAAAGAGGTTTTCTTCATGGAACACAAAGTAATTCAAGTTGAAGAACGGCCGCCGCTGCTGCTTAACATTCCTCTGAGCATGCAGCATCTTTTTGCCATGTTCGGCTCCACCGTTCTCGTACCCTTTTTATTTAAGGTCAGTCCCACTACCTGCCTCTTTATGAACGGCTTGGGCACCTTGCTGTATATCTTTTTAACCAAAGGCAAGATTCCCTCCTATCTGGGTTCCAGCTTCGCCTTTATTTCGCCGGTGCTGCTGATTATTTCCAACTCCAGCTACAGCCACGCGCAATCCGGCTTTATCGTTTTCGGCCTGCTCTTCATGCTTTTCTCGCTGATTATTCATTATGTAGGCACTAAATGGATTGACGTAATCTTCCCTCCTGCCGCCATGGGCGCTATCATCGCCGTTATCGGCCTGGAGCTGGCTCCTACTGCCGCAGGCATGGCCGGCCTGACCGGCGATAATATCGTCGCCGCCAACATCGCCGTATCTATGTTCACACTTGCAGTCGGCGTTATCGGCTCCGTAGCCTTCCGCGGCTTTATGAGTATTATCCCCATTCTTTTCGGCGTTATCTGCGGCTATATTTTCGCCGCCTTCATGGGTATGGTCAACTTCCAGCCCATTATCGACGCTCCCTGGTTCCAGGTGCCGCATTTTTACGCTCCCGTCTTTGATCTCAGCGCCATTATGATTATCGCTCCCGCAGCGCTGGTAGTTATGGCGGAACATATCGGCCACTTAGTCGTTACCGGCAATATCGTCGGCCGCGACCTCATTAAAGACCCCGGCCTTTCCCGCTCCATGTTTGCCGACGGTTTATCCAACGTCATCAGCGGCTTTGCCGGCGCTACGCCCAACACCACCTACGGTGAAAACATCGGCGTTATGGCCATCACCAAGGTTTACAGCACCTGGGTAATCGGCGGCGCTGCCGTTATGGCCATCATTCTTTCCTTCTGCGGCAAACTTTCCCAGCTGATTCACAGCATTCCCGTACCGGTTATGGGCGGCATCTGCATTTTGCTCTTCGGCGTTATCGCCTCCTCCGGCATCCGCGTGCTGGTAGAAAGCAAGGTGGATTACAGCAAGTCTGCCAATCTGGTCATGACCTCCGTTATTATGATTATCGGCCTGTCCGGCGCTAAGCTGTCCTTCGGCGCTTTTTCCGTACAGGGCATGGTGCTGGCAACGCTGGTCGCCATTATTATGAGCCTGCTCTTTAAGCTGTTCCAATATCTGCATCTGATGGACGAATTTTAAACCCTAAAGAAAATGCCTGCATACCTTCATGGTATACAGGCATTTTTGCTTGCTCAGAAAAGAGAGTCCATAATCGGTTCTGCAGGCGGAACTTCCTGCTGGTGCTCGCATAGCGTAATACTGCCGCGGCTCACCTCGCCGCATTGCAGCTTATACAGCGCCGCCAGCTGGCGAAAATCCTGCGCCGGAGTTTTTGCCAGTACAGCGTTGATAATAGCGGCACAGGCTCGGGCATCGTCCAAAGCCTGATGATGCTGAAATTTAAAGCCCACATATGCGGCTACATAATCCAGGCTGAAGCGCTCTAAAAAAGGAAAGGCCTGCTTAGCCAACAGCCAGCTGCACAAAAAATCAAAATCCGGCAGCGGCAGATAATACGCCTCCAGCGTACTGCGCAGCACATTAACGTCAAATTTTGCAAAATGGGCTACTACCTGTTTATTTTGCAGACGCGGTAAAATTTCCGGCCACAGCTCCTTGAAGCTGGGCTTATCCAAGACCATCTCCTGCGTAATACTGTTGACAGCAATATTATCGGGGTCAAAATATAAATATTTCGGACGAATCAGCTGATAATATTCATCAACAATACGCCCGTCCTTAACCGTTACCAAGCCAATGGAGCAGGCGCTGTTGCGGCTCTTATTGGCGGTTTCAAAATCTAATGCGACAAATTCCATGAATACCTCCTGGGTTTGTATGAATTTAATTGATACCAATATCATACCACGCAGCGTAAAATCTCTCAATAATTATAGCAAGCATTTTGCAGCAAAATATGCTATACTAATAATAAGAAATACTACAGACAGATACTCAAGGAGGTCGCTATGGATACAAGAGTTGCCGTTATTTCCATCATCGTTGCTCAGGAAGAATCTGTAGCACGGCTCAACAGCCTGCTGCACGATTATGCACAATATATCATCGGTCGTATGGGTCTGCCCTATCGCGCCAAGGGCGTAAATATTATTTGCGTAGCCGTTGACGCTCCCCGCGATATTATCAGCGCCCTTTCCGGCAAGCTGGGCGAGCTTCCCGGCGTAACGGCCAAAACCGCCTATGCCAATGTTGAAGGCGCCGCTAAGGAGTAAGCTTATGCTGAATATTCTCTTCGCACTATTTCTTTTCGGTATGCTGGTATCGCTGTGCGTCAAAGCGTTCATGCGCGCTCTGAATAATCAGGAGCCGCTGAACGCCAAAGAAGCGGCGCTGCTTGTAGCCCTTTCCATAGGCTGCCTTGTCGCCCTCAGCGCCGGGGCCAACGCCGTATACCGCACGCCGCTGATCTTCTTTTAACGCCTGACATTAAAAGCCCACGCCTAAACAGACGTGGGCTTTTTGCTGCTTTACAGCCAATTACGTTCTATTTCGGCTTGTAAGGCGTCAAACATTTTCAAATATTTATTTTTAGTATCTTCAATAATAGCCTTGGCTACAGCCTCATTATAGGAATGAGCAACATTATTTCTGGAAGCCAGAGCATCCAGCCACAGCTGCTCATCATGCAGCATACCGGCAGCATAGGCACATTTCAAAATCATACGCGGCGACCCCAGCTTTTCAGCAAGATAACCCTGATCCTCCAATATTTCCTTCATGGCTTTCCAGCTTTGCTCAAAGCAAAGCCCATACAGGGAAGCCATACCGGTCAAGGTTATTGCGTTATATTCTCCTTGAAAGCTTTCCAGCTCATGCAGATTTTCTAAGGCCCTGCAAAAATTAGCATATTTTTTCATAAAGTATAATCCCCTCTTGCTCGATTGCCTGCAGCAGCTCCTGCTGTACCGCTCCATCCAAAGAAACTATATCCAGCTGCAGCAGCGTAGGCAGCTCCTCATCCGCCGCAGCGGCAAAAGCGCTGACATTGCCGCCGCTGACAGCCAAATCGATGTCGCTGCGCTCCTTATAATCTCCGCGAGCACGGGAGCCGAATAATATCAGCCTGTGCAAACCATAATATTGTGCTATAGCTGCAAGGGCCTGCAATAGCTGCGGTTTTAATCCATACATTAGCAAGGCTCCTTGACAAAGTAAAAAGCGCCCACAAAGCATAAGCTCTGCGAGCGCTTTTAATCCACCTTATATAATTTAACAGATCGATCTCTGACAATAGCTGGTGGAGGTGAGGGGAGTCGAACCCCTGTCCGAAAATATTGCCATACAACTTTCTCCGAGCGCAGACGACATATTGCATTTCGCTTCCTAAATGCCTATCGACGGGCGTCCAGGTCGCTATCCCGCAGAGTTTCCCGTAAGGCCCACGGGAGTCGGCCATACAGTATCCTACATATTGACTGTCATTCTTCGCCTATAGGAAGAGCTCAGATGACAGTTAGCAGTTAAGCTGCTAAAGCGTATTCTTTATCAGCGTTTATATTTAAACGTCCCAACAGTTAACGTGTGCCGGACCACGGCTCGCTTATCATACCGCACCTATCCCCGTCGAAACCAGTACACCCCCGACTTAGAATGTATTGGTCGAAAATAAGCGCTCATACGCTTTTTCTGCCTAATATTGTACCATGGCGCAAGGGAAAAAGCAACGCACATTTCTGTGAAATGTCAAAAGGACAAACCTAGCGGCTGCGCTCCTTCAGCGCCCGCTCCATTTCACGCTTAGCGTCACGCTTAGCCATGTCCTGACGCTTATCGTAATTTTTCTTGCCCACCGCCAAAGCCAGCTCCAGCTTTACCAGCCCGCGCTTAAAATACAGCTTGAGCGGCACTAAAGCATAGCCCTTTTCCTTCACCTTACCAATGAGCTTATTGATTTCCTGGCGGTGCAGCAGCAAACGACGGCTGCGCAAAGGGTCATGGTTAAAAATATTACCATGATCGTAAGGGCTGATGTGCAGATTATACACAAAGACCTCTGCCCGGCGCGTCACCTGGGCATAGCTGTCCTTCATATTGGCTCTGCCTGCCCGCAGCGATTTTACCTCCGTACCGGTCAGCGCAATGCCTGCCTCAAAGGTTTCGTAAATAGTAAAGTCGTGCCTCGCCTTACGGTTTTCTGCAATAATCTTAATTCTTTCTTCTGCCATAATCTATTATTTCTTCTTTCTGCGCTTCTTGGATTTATCCGCAGGCTTGCCATGCTTGCCGCTGCGGCGTCCCGGCTGCTTATTCTTCAAGCCCTTGCTGCGCTCGTGCTTTTTCTTATTGGTTTCAGCGCTCAAAGCGACGCGCTGGCTGCTGAATCCCTTGGCAGGCTTCTGCTTGGACAGCAGCTGCTGACGGATATGCTCTCGCACGCCTGCGTTTTCTCCCGCCATAATAAAATCGATGGCTACGTCGCTGATATTAACCTGCAATACCTCGATGCGCACCTTATCGCCCAAACGGTAAACATGGCCCGTATGCGTACCTACCAGCGCATAACGCTCCTCGAAAAATTCGTAATAATCGTCCATCAGGCTGGAAATATGCACCAAGCCCTCCACGCCGTTGGCCAGCTCTACGAACATGCCGAAGGCCGTAACGCCGGAAATAACGCCGTCATATTCCTCGCCGATATGCTCGGCCATATACTCGCATTTTTTCAGCTCTACCGTAGCGCGCTCGGCATCGGCAGCGGCGCGTTCACGAATAGAGGAATGCTCAGCAATCATGTCCAGCTTTTCCGTCAGCGGCTCAACCTCGCTGCTTTTCAGCTTAGGCGCCTGCAGCCATTGCCGCAGCAGACGATGAACGATCAAATCAGGATAACGGCGGATAGGCGAAGTAAAATGCGTATAATATTTAGCCGCCAAACCAAAATGCCCGATATTATCCGTCTGATACACAGCCTGCTTCATAGAGCGCAGCGCTACCGTAGTAATCAGCCGTTCCTCCGGCCTGCCGGCTATCGCCTTAACGGCCTGCTGCACCTCCTTGGGCTTTGTTTCCTCGCTCACACGGAACTTGACGTTAAAATTAGCCAGCAGCTTTGCCAGCTCCTGCATTTTATCCTCCGCAGGCACGTCATGGACACGGTAAACGAAAGGCCAACGCTGCTTAAACATATGCTGAGCCACGGTTTCGTTAGCCGCCAGCATAAATTCCTCAATGATGGATTCTGCATTGCCATGAATACGCTGAACGATTTCGATAGGATGCAGCTTTTCATCCAAAATAACCTTTTGCTCCGGCAAATCAAAATCCACTGCTCCGCGGCGGGCGCGTTTATCGTGCAGTATCTGGCGCAGCTCATCCATCTTCGCCAGCATGGGCACAACATCCTCATAACGCTGGCACAGCTCCTTATCGCCAGCTAAAACAGCGCGCACAATATTATAACTCAAGCGATGGCGCACATTGATAACCGCAGGGAAGATTTCGTAGCTCAGCACCGCGCCCTTGCCGTCGATATGCATTTCGCAGGCCATAGTCAGGCGGTCTTCGCCGGCGTTCAAGCTGCAAATACCATTGGACAAACGCTCCGGCAGCATGGGCAGCACCCTGTCCACCAAATAAACGCTAGTCCCGCGCTCCCGCGCTTCTTTATCCAGCACGCTGTCTTCCGTCACATAATAGCTGACGTCGGCAATATATACGCCCAGCAGAAATTCCTCCTTGCCAATTTGCTCCACATACACGGCGTCGTCCAGGTCCTTGGCGTCCTCGCCGTCCACCGTTACCACAGTACGGCCGCGCAGGTCGCGCCGCCCTGCCAGCTCGCTCTTTTTAATCGTTTTCGGCACTTTGCGGGAGGCAGCCAAAACCTCCTCCGGAAATTCCAGCGGCAAATCGTTCTGCTTAATAATGGACAAAATCTCCAGGCCCACGTCGCCCAAATTACCTAAAATCTCAGTAACCTTGCCCTCGGCCTTGCGGTGCTCCTGGGGCCAGGCAGTAATTTCTACCACTACCTTCTGCCCGTCCTGCGCCTTATTAAAATCGCGCTTCATCACGTACACGTCCTGCCCGATGCGCTTATCATCCGGCGTTACGAATGCAAAGTCGCCGCTTTGATGGAAAACGCCTACCACCTTATTATTAGCGTGAACGATAATGCGCAGAATTTCGCCCTCCGGCTTTTTGCCATGTGTATCGTTATTCACGCGCGCCAGTACCCGGTCGTTATTCATAGCTCCGTTCAAAGAACGTGGCGGAATAAACACATCGGGCCTGTCACCCTTATTATCGGGAATAACAAAGCCGAAGCCCTTGCTGGTCAGCTGAAAGCGTCCGGCCACCAGGCCCATTTTTTCCGGCAAACCGTAGGTATCAAAACGGGTCTTGATAATCTCGCCGTTTTGCTCCAAGGCCAGCAGCTCCTGCCAAAAGTCAGTAGCGCTGCATTCTCCGGCCAGCGCGTCCAGTAGCTCCTCCGCCGTCAGCGGCGCATAGCTGCCGTCGCGCATCAAATTTAAAATTTTCTCATGAATTTTCTTATGCATAACCTAAATACCTTTCATGCTTTCGCATAACAAACGACCAAGGCTGCTTGCTGCAAGCAGCGCAAGCCTCAGTCCTCCTTAATCATCATTTTAGAAGTTGATTCTGCCAGCACAGTGCCGTCCTTACGGCAGATGGTGCCCTGCATTTCTACCATGCGCCCTTTGCGCCGCAGCTCGCGGCCGGTACAAATAACCTCCTCGCCAATAGCCAAGGGCTGGCGGTAGCGAATTTCTATTTTCGCCGTATACGACGGCTTGCCTTCCTTACAGTACAGATAATTGCCTGTCACCTCGTCCAGCAGCACAGCTACCAGCCCTCCGTGCATACGCCCCGTATAGCTTTGATGCTCGCGGCGCGGTGTAAAATAAGCCCGGCAGCAGTCGTCGTCAATTTCAAAGCGCATATGCAGACCGCTGGGATTATCCTTGCCACAGGCAAAGCACCAGCTGTATTCGTTATTATCCAAAAGGCTTTTATCCATATCTTTCCCTCTATTTCTGACAAATCCTGCCGTGCCGCAGGATAATTTACAAACTTATTACTTTTCGTCAGCCTCAAAAAAATTTCCCACAGCAGCAAAGACCGTTTCCCGCTCGCAGTCCAGCGTTAAAATATGCCCGCTGCGCTCCAGCCACAGCAGCTGCTTTTGCTCCGGCGGCGTTCCCAGATTATCGTAAATATACTGTGCGCTTTTCGGCTGCACCGTATGTTCGATAGTCGATTGAGCAATCAGGCAGGGAATGGTAATTTGCGGCAGCAGTTGCTTCTTGCAGCGTTTCACCAAAGCAAACAAGCTGCTTAAGGGCTTGGTAGGCATTCGCGTATAAGCCTGGCAATACTTGCTCATCTCATGGTAGTTGCGCTTTCGCTTAGGCAAATAGCGGATAAAGTAGCGCAGCAACGGCAAAAAGGGTACGCGCCTGTCGCGCACATAAATAGGAGCGGACAGCAGTGCCGCCCTGCGCACAGGCTTAGAGGCTGCAATAGCCATCGCCAGCAGGCCGCCCATGGAAAGCCCGGCAACATACACCTTGCTGTATCCAGCCAAAAGCTCATCGCAGGCCGCAGCAGCCGTTGCCAGCCACTGGTCCGCCGTCGTCTGCTCTAAATCCTCCACCGTAGTGCCGTGTCCGGGCAGACGCGGGCACAGCACAGTGTAGCCAAGCGTATGCAGATAATCGCCTAAGGGCCGCATTTCCGCCGCCGTGCCGGTATAGCCGTGCAGCAGCAATACTGCTTTTCCATTATTACCTTGCAGCAAAAAGGTTTCTGCCCCCGCCATAATCTGCATAATTAAAATATCCTCCCACGTTATATAGGTATAGAAAAACCGCCCCAAAACTTTGCCTAGTTCGAGGGGCGGCCTTCCACCACTTAGCTTTGGCAACCCACCTTGTGGGCGGTTGTCCTTCTATGTTTAATATAGCACGAAAACTAAATATTTGCAAGCAAAACGTCTCCTTTACGCCAAAATATCGCAAACATATGTTGCTCTTATTAATTTTTTGTGTTAAAATATCAACAGACAACCGTGTTCAGGGTGGTTTGGCCTTCATCTAATGAGATTGGAGGTGATGCTTATGAAAAACTTTTCTTTCCAAGACCTGATGGCTTTCGGAATGTTTATCATTGCATTGCTGACCTTCATTCGACTGATGTGTCAATAAAATTTCTGCATAAAGAAAATCCATCCCTAAACTTGGCCAGTGACGGGATGGATTCTCTTACCCAATAACAGGCCAACCCACCTTGTGGGCGGTTGTCCTTCTATATTTAATATAGCACGAAAGCCAAATATTTGCAAGCAAAAACGCTCCCTCTCACAAGGAGAAGGAGCGTTTAACATTTGCATGCTCTTATTTGAAGAAGCTCAGCAGGATGCCGCCGTTAGCTGCCAAAACAGGAGCGAATACCAGAGCAACAATGGTCATCAATTTAATTAAGATGTTCATTGCCGGTCCGGAGGTATCCTTGAACGGATCGCCTACGGTATCGCCTACAACGGTTGCGTCATGCACCGGAGTATGCTTTCTGCCGCTTGCTTCTACGAATTTCTTCGCATTATCCCAAGCGCCGCCAGCGTTAGCCATCAAAATAGCAACCAATACGCCGGAAGCCAATGCGCCGCCGATCATACCACCCAAAGCTTCGGTGCCGAACAGGAAGCCCATCAGCAGAGGAGCAACGATAGCGATAACGCCAGGCATAATCATCTCGTGCAGAGCAGCTGCGGTAGAAATGTCTACACATTTTTGGTAGTCAGCCTTAGCCTTGCCTTCCAGCAGGCCAGGAATTTCGTGGAATTGACGGCGAACCTCTTCGATCATTTGATAAGCGGCCTTACCAACGGATTCCATGGTCATAGCGCCGAATACGAAGGGCAGGGTTGCGCCGACGAACAGACCGATCAGAGTAACAGGATTCAGCAGGTCGATAGCCTTCAGACCTACGGTGTGTGCATAAGCGGAGAACAGAGCCAAGGCAGTCAAAGCAGCGGAGCCGATAGCAAAGCCTTTGCCGATAGCGGCGGTAGTGTTGCCTACAGAGTCCAGAGTATCGGTGATTTCACGTACTTCAGGAGGCAGCTCGGACATTTCTGCAATGCCGCCTGCATTGTCGGCGATAGGACCATAAGCGTCAACGGCTACGGTCAAGCCGGTGGTGGACAGCATACCAACTGCTGCCAGAGCGATGCCGAACAAGCCCATGCCTGCGTCCTTAGCGCCGCCCATGCTGAAGAAGGACAGGATTACGCCGATGCAGATGAAGATCATCGGCAGGAAGGTGGAATACATACCAACTGCCAGACCGGAAATAATGGTGGTTGCCGGGCCGGTTTCGGATTGCTGTGCAATCTTCTTCACAGAAGAATAATCAGCAGAGGTGTAGATTTCGGTAATTTTGCCGATCAGCAGGCCTACGATCAGGCCGGAAGCGATAGCTACGAAAGCTGCGGCATTGCCGAAAATAGAAGTGGACAGGTAGTAAGCGGCAGCAATTACGATAACGCCGCCAACATAGGTACCTTGGTTCAATGCGGATTGCGGATTGCTGGATTTGCTGTTGCGGGCATAAGCAACGCCGATCAGGGAAGCGATAATGCCTGCAAAAGCCAGCTCGAATACGAACATAACGCCTTCGCCGCCAGGGTAAGCAACTGCGCCCAGAGTAATAGCGGAAATGATAGCGCCTACATAGGATTCAAACAGGTCGGCGCCCATACCGGCAACGTCGCCTACGTTATCGCCTACGTTATCAGCGATGGTAGCCGGGTTACGCGGATCGTCTTCAGGCAGACCCTCTTCAACCTTACCAACCAGGTCGGCGCCAACGTCGGCAGCCTTGGTATAAATACCGCCGCCAACACGAGCGAACAAAGCGATGGAGCTTGCACCCAGGCCAAAGCCGGTAACGATATCGATATTGCCAAAAAGCATATAAGCTGCGGCAACGCCAACGATACCCAGGCCAACTACGCCCAGACCCATTACAGCGCCGCCGGAGAAAGCGATTTTCAAAGCTTCCGGCATACCGTGACGGGCAGCCTCAGCAGTACGAACGTTAGCCTTAGTAGCAACGGTCATACCAATATAGCCTGCGCTTACAGAGAAAACAGCGCCTGCAACGAAGCAAACTGCGGTAAGCGGAGACAGGAACATAGAAATAACAATAGCGACAACGATTACGAATACAGACAAAGCCTTGTATTCTCTGTACAGGAACGCCATAGCGCCCTCATGGATGTAACCGGCGATTTCCTGCATGCGTTGAGTACCAGCAGGAGCCTTGCCGATTGCGCTGCTGAGCGTCAAAGCAACTGCCAATGCAATGAGGCCAACAACGATGGAGATCATTAAATAACTCAAGACCCTAACCCCTTTCTTTTTATAAAAAATTTAAAATTTAAAGAGCGCAGTTACGCCCTTTTTAACATGAGTAATAAGCCAAGACTGCGCCAACACAGTCATTAAGCGTTGATTTTGGCCAGCGCCAACGTAATTACGGCAAATGCAGCGCCTAAATAAATCGTAGCCTTAGCCATAATTGAATCCAGATCATTGCCCTTGCCAAAAAAAGCACCGTCACTGCCGCCGAAAGTACTGCCCATACCGCCGCCTTTGCCGGACTGCAGCAGAACTGCGCCAATGAGAGCTATGCAAACGATAACTTCAAGAACTATCAAGACAGTTTCAATCACAGAGCTTACCTCCTCACATTTTTGTACCATGATATTTTACCATAAATATAGTGAGCTTACAACGTAATTTTGCAAAATATTTAACAGAACCGTCTGAAAATGCACAAAAAAACAGACCGCAGCAGCAGGCGGTCCGTAAAAGCCCTTTTTAAGCGTGCAAACAACGCTGATATAATGAAAAAATTACAGCTTCTTCAGCAGGCGGACATGCTTAAAGCCATCCTCCGTAGTTATTTTAGTATGCACCTTATACATAGCGTCTATATTATCCTCGTGCAGAACCTTCTGCGGCGAGCCGTAAGCAAAAATATGCGTGTCCTTGAGCATCAGCAGCTTGTCGCAGAACATAGCGGCCAAATTCAAATCATGTATGGTCATAATGATGGAAATGCCGTTCTTTTTGGCAAGTCCGGCAATCGTATGCAGAATAAACAGCTGATTATGCAGATCCAGGCTGCTGGTCGGCTCGTCCAGAATTATCAGCCGCGGCTGCTGCGCCATAGCGCGGGCAATAAATACCCGCTGCCTTTCGCCGCCGCTCATTTCTTTGATACTGCGAAAAGCAAACTGCTCCAGATTCATACGCTGCAAAATGTCAAAAACAATCTGCTTGTCCTGCTCCGAATAGCTGCGCCCGGCGTAGGGCAGGCGGCCCATCATCACCGCGTCCACAACGGTCATCGGGAAAAAGCTGTTGATGTATTGGGGCACATAGGCCATCAGCCTGGCTATCTGTTGCTGGGTCAGCATACCAATATCCTGTCCGTCAAACAGCACCTGCCCTGAACGCGGCTGCAAAATACGGTTAATACATTTAATAAAAGTAGTTTTGCCCGTACCATTAGGGCCTAAAATCCCCAACACCTCTCCCTGCTCTACCTGCAGGGAAATATTATCCAAAACAGCTTTGCCAGCGTGATAGCCAAAGGATAGATTATTAATCGTCAGCATTTACAAGCCACCCTTTCTGGCGTTAAGAATTAAATGAATGAAAATCGGCACGCCAACGAAGGAAACCACGATACCAACCGGCACATTAACAGGATACAGAATGAATTTGCCCAGGGTGTCGGCCAACACCAGCAGCACTGCGCCAATGGCTGCCGACATAGGGAACAAGCATTGATGATCGTTCCCTACTAAAAAACGCGCCATGTGTGGCGCAATCAGCCCCACAAATCCAATAACGCCGGTAAAGCTGATAATCGTCGCCGTAATCAGCACCGCTAAAAACATAGTCGTTCCCCGCAGCCGTTCCGGATCGATGCCCAAGCTTTTAACCAATTCATCATCGCCGCTGGCCATAGCGTTCCATTGCAGCAATAAGCGTACAGCGTACAAGCAACATACCAGCAGTACTACGCCGATAATCCAGACGGCGTGCCAGTTAGCCCGGTTAAAGGTGCCGAAGGTCCACTGCACTACAGCCGCCAGCTTATTTTCCTGAGCAAAAAATTGCAGGGAAGCAGTCATAGCAGCAAAGAAATAATTCAAAGCAATGCCCACAAGGATTACGGAATTAGCCGTAATACCCACACGCCTGGCTACGGCAAAAACCACCAGCATACTTAATAAGGAAGCGATAAATGCGCTGCCGATGATCAAAAAATCGTTGTAAAAAACCGTCGCGCTGCCGAAAACAATACACATGGACGCGCCAAAGGCCGCTGCCGATGAAACGCCCAAAGTAAACGGGCTGACCAAAAAGTTGCGCGTTACCGACTGCATCATCATACCGGCAACAGAAAGACCCACGCCCGCCAAAATTGCCAGACAGATGCGCGGCAGGCGCAAAAAAATTACCACCTTTTCCGCAGCTATATGTTCTTCGTTAAAGTCTTGCGACCAAGCGTAGCGTCCAACAGCCTCCAGTCCTTCCCACAGGCTCAGCTCCGTGCCAAAGGTCAGGCAGAATAGCGCTACTATTATTACCAAAGCGGCTGCCAGCAAAATCTTCTTTTGCGCGGCCTGCTTGTAAGCTTGATATTGTTTTTCAATCAACATAGCCTTCCCCTTCAATAATCAAGATTCATGGCAGGGTATGTATGCCCGGCCACATAATCCAGCCCTAAATATTTTGTCAGCCACACCTTAAAGACAGCCTCCGGATGCAGGTCAGGCAAATATTCCGGATACAAAAATTTCGCTACGTAAAGTACGCCGATGATCTTGGAAGCACCACAGTGGGAAAAATACGAAAGCTGAAAAAAACGGTCGTGCTTAACGGCGTCTATTTCATCCCAACCGGGACGCTGCAAAAGGTCCTGCTTAATAAGCAGGTGTTCCTCCTCCATAGGCGGCTGGTAAGAATATTTCCAGCGACGGTCAGCCATTTTAACGATATACTGCGGATTACGCAGCACCACGGCCTCCGGAACTATGTGGCGCTCCACGGCGTCCTCCATAATATTAGTGCCGCCAGTGTACTGTACCAAACTGTAAAAATAGCTGCCCGGCATGGTTGTGGCTCCCGGCCCGCCGCATTCAAAATATACCGTTTTACGAGGACTGATATTTGCCAGCTGCTTCTGTACATAGGCCAGCTGCCCGCCAAAATATTCTTTTATTTCCCTAGCGCGGGCTTCCTTAGCAAAAATTTTTCCCAGCAGCTCGCAGTTAGCGCCAAATTGCTCCAAATGATGGGTATCGATAACGATAACCTTAATCCCGAAATGCCCCAGCTTTTCCTGTGCGTCATACCAGCTGCCCTTGCTGGAAATCAATAAAGCCTGCGGCTTCAGCTCGATTACCTTTTCATAATTGATAGCCAAGCCCTCGCGGGCGCAAATCAGCTGATCCTTAGTAAATTTATGATGAAAGGCGTCGGGATTCCACAAAATATTCTGGTCAATGCCGACAATAGTGTCCAAGCAGCCCAACGCCGACACCAGCTCCGTCAGGTCGGTATTATAAGCGTTGGCAATAGCTACCCGCGTCAGCGGCTTTGTTAATTCAATTTTTCTGCCCAAGCTGTCGTATACCACAATAGCAGCCTGTTCCTGAGCAATATTTTCCTGCTGCCCCTTGCCGCAGCCGGATAAAGCAAGTAAAAGGCCAACAGCTAAAAGCAGCAGAAAAATTTTATGAAAATAATGTCGCATAATAAATCCCTATACAAGAAAAGTTAAGGGAGAGCGCAAGGCGTCTCCCTTAAAGCGATTTTTACAGATCAAATTGTGCGGACAGCATAACAGTACGCGGATTGGCCAGTACAAGATAATTGCTGCCGGATTGGGGCATCCAGTAATCTTTATTAGTAACATTATAGCACATCGCCGTAAACTTAACTGGCGTATTATTGATCTTTGTCTTATAGCTCAGTCCCAAATCAAGAGTAAAATATGAAGGAACGTCTAATTTTTCATTATTGATAGTTGAGCTACCGTTATACAATCCTCTTGCCAATACAGAAAAATCATCGCTTGCTTCATATTCCAAACTCAAAACGCCGTTCCATTTGGAAGCGCCGTTCACGCGATAGCCATCGTAATCGCCTACACCATCCTTATTGCTATCGGAAGTCTTATTACGCTTAGCGTCCAAATACATAACGCCGCCCATAACGTTCCACTTAGGCGCTATTTTGCCATTAATGGAAAACTCTATGCCTTCATGTTCATCCTCGCCGTCCTGAGTGCAATACAATTTGCCATTGCGTAATTCATCGACCGTACCAGCCTTTTTAATATTGAACGCGCTTAAAGTAGTCAGCAACCCAGCATTTTCATATTTAATACCAATCTCATTCTGCTTAGTTTTTGCAGGATCTAAAATCGCACCTAGGTTTGTATACTTCGTATTTGTAACAGCAGAACCGCCTGCAAAGCTCTCCGTATGACTGGCATACAGAGACAAATTTTCTACAGGCTTATAAATAAAGCCATAAATCGGGGAGGTAGCGCTACTGCTGATAGAACCAGTTTTGCTGCCGCTAGTAAAGCTGTCAACATCGGAATGTTGGTTATGCACGCCCAGCATCAGCTGTGCTTTGCCATACTCCAACGTATCTACTAAAGCCAATCCCCAAAATTCGCTGTGTCCGGTTTTATAGAAATTATTCTTGCCTAAGTCAGGATTGAAATTTTCCGTGCGTCCTTCATATATATTGCCAGCAAACGCAATCGGTTTGTTACCGCTACCGCTCCACTGGGTGTTCCAACTCTTATCGACCGACAAAACCACATTATGCTTTACTTCGCCAGTATAAAGATTACCCTTAACGCCAAACTCGCCATAATAATTGCTAATAGCAAGCGGGCCGTCACGGTCCACAGAGTTGAAATCACCTGCATTATTTATAACTGTATAAGGCTCGCTGGCTCTGCCAGTTTTGTTGTTAAACAAATCATAACGGCAGAAACCGCCGTTGAAGAAAGCCGTCCAATCATCGCTGATCTTTTGCTCGTGATTCAACACTGCCATCCATCTGTCCAAAGTTGCTCCCTGTCCGTCATAAGCGTAGTTCATCTTATTGCTGGGAGCGCTGGGTAAGGTTGTTACACCTGTACCAAACTGGAACCAACGAGCAGATTTTTCCAGCTCGGAATAGCTGTAGCCAGCAAATAAATTAGTCTTGCTATTTTTATCATGGTGATCCAAATTGATAAAGATATCCCTGTTGGTCAGCTCCTCGCCTACACCGGTCAGCTCTTCACCCTGCGTATTTTGCGCGTTAATGCGCAGGCCCCACTCCTTGTTGCTGCCAAATCTTCTGCTTACGTCAATACGCTCGCCAAAGGAGGAACTGCCGGAGAAGGTTTGCGTGTAACGAGTAAGATCCTCGTCGCCCGCACGCTTCGTGTACATATTAACAAGACCGCCGGCGGACTGGCGCGTAGTAGTACCGTTAAAGCCCATCGCCGGGCCGGAAATTATTTCAATACGCTCGGCAAAATCCGTAGGAATAGTCGATTGGGTAAACATGCCGGGTACGCCGTTGACATACAGGTTATAGCCAGTCATTCCCAAGCCGCGGATAGAAAAGTCGTTATACAGCGTATAGCTGCTGCTCTTAACTGACGGAGTATTAATCAATACTCCAGTCAGCTGAGCGCTGGGATCGTTAAATTTTTCAATGGTCTTTTCCGTAAAGCTGGTTTGCGTAAAGGGCATATCCATAATATTCTTGTTGCCCAAGCGGCCTAAATTGCCTTCGCGGGATACAAAACCGCCCGGTAATGCCTCTCTGTCTGCTTCAACAACAATAGTGTCGAGTGCAAAAACAGGTCTTTCTTCGTTCGCAGCTTCTTCTGCTCCGGCGCTCATTACGAAACCTACGCTGGCAATAGCGCACAGCACCGACATCACTAAAGCTTGCTTTTTCTTCAACATCTTTCCACACCTCTTAATTTTATTTTTTAAATTAAGCTGCCGAGCTGTCCGTGTTTCGCTTGCCGCTTAATCTAAAATCACAAAGTAAAAGCGCCCTCTGCTCACAGCAAAAGGGCGCACTTCTCCACCATATGCCCTTCCGTCTATCGCAGAATTTTCAGCATGTAAATCAGGCAGTTCTTCTGGCTCGGTTTCACAGCAGGCTTAGCCTTCCCGGTTTCCCAGTGACATATAAAGTCTGCTCCACCATACAGCTGCGGGACAGCACAGGCATTGCACCTGTTTCTCTATTAAGCATCGCTGCACCTGATTCTTAAATTTTATTAATTTATTCCATCAGATATTATTCTTTTCTTATTAGTATTTCTTGTGCAATATTATACACTCTCGTCCCCCCCAGTCAAGCTAAAATCCGCATTGAGCGGATTTTATTTGAAGCGCTGCCGCGCTCCGGGGGAACGGGCGCTAGAGAGGCGTAAAATCAACGCAAAAAAAGAGCAGAAGCCCTCAGGCCTCTGCTCTCGCTGCAAGTAAGCTTATTTATTGATATTGTAGAAAACGTGCTTGCCGTTATACTTGGCTGCCTTGCCCAAATCCTCTTCAATGCGCAACAGCTGGTTGTACTTAGCCACGCGGTCGGTGCGCGCCGGAGCGCCGGTCTTAATCTGACCTGCGTTTACTGCTACAGCGATATCTGCCAGAGTGGTATCCTCGGTTTCGCCGCTGCGGTGGGAAATAATGCAGGTATAGCCTGCGCGCTTAGCAGTTTCAATAGCGTTAAAGGTTTCGGTCAGGGTACCGATTTGGTTTACCTTAATCAGAATAGCGTTGGCTACGCCCTTCTTAATGCCCTGCACCAGGCGTTCTTCATTGGTAACAAACAGGTCGTCGCCCACCAGCTGCACCTTCTTGCCCAGCTTCTTGGTCAGCTTCTTCCAGCCGTCCCAATCGTCCTCGGCCATGCCGTCCTCGATGGAAATGATTGGATATTTCTCGCACAGTTCGGCCAGGTAATCCACCATCTCTTCGCTGGTTTTAACGATGCCCTCGCCTGCCAGATTATACTTGCCGTCCTCATAAAATTCGCTGCTGGCTACGTCCAAAGCGATAACGATATCCTTAGCCGGTTTATAGCCTGCCTTTTCCACTGCCTCCAAAATAACCTCGATAGCCTCGGAATTGCAGCTCAGGTTAGGCGCAAAGCCGCCCTCGTCGCCCAAAGCGGTGCTCAAGCCTTTAGATTTCAGCAGCGCTTTCAGGTTATGGTAAATTTCGGCGTTCATGCGCAAAGCCTCGCTGAAGGATTTAGCGCCTACGGGCATAATCATAAATTCCTGAATATCCACGTTATTGTCGGCATGCTGGCCGCCGTTCAAAATATTCATCATGGGTACGGGCAGCTCCTTAGCAGCCACGCCGCCCAAATACAGGTACAGGGGCAGGCCTACAGAAGCGGCTGCCGCCTTAGCCACAGCCATGGAAACGCCCAAAATAGCGTTAGCGCCCAAACGGCCCTTGTTGGGAGTTCCGTCCAAGCGTACCAGCAGCTCGTCAATTTCAGTTTGACGGGTTGCCTCCAGGCCGATGATAGCCTCGGCAATAATGTCGTTGACATTATCCACGGCCTTGGTTACGCCCTTGCCCAGATAACGCTCGGCGTCGCCGTCGCGCAGCTCCACAGCCTCGTGTACGCCGGTGGAAGCGCCGGAGGGAACGGCAGCGCGTCCTACGGCGCCGTCCTCCAGGCAAACCTCAACCTCTACGGTAGGATTGCCGCGGGAATCCAGAATCTCGCGTGCATATACTTCAGTAATCATTGCCATCTTTCACTCACCTCTAATTTTATTTTTCCAATAAGCTATGGCCCGTCATAGCGGCAGGCTGCTCGATATGCAAAAGCTCCAGCAGCGTCGGCGCAATATCGGCCAAAATACCGCTGTGCAGCTTATGCTGCTGCTTGCTCACCACGATGAAGGGCACAGGGTTGGTGGTATGAGCCGTATTAGGCTCGCCGTCAGCCTCCGCCATTTTCTCCAAATTACCATGGTCCGCCGTAATGCAGACCGTGCCGTCCAGCTCCAGCACTTTGCGCACGATGCGTCCGGCGCAGTCGTCCACCTTTTCCATCGCCTGAACGGCGGCTGCCAGCACTCCCGTATGCCCCACCATGTCGGGATTAGCGAAGTTCAGAATGATTGCGTCAAATTTATCCTGCTCCAATTCCGCCAACAGCGCCTGCGTTACCTCCTCGGCGCTCATTTCCGGCTGCAAATCGTAGGTCGCTACCTTGGGCGAAGGAATGAGGATACGCTCTTCGCCAGCATTAGGCTCCTCCACGCCGCCGTTAAAGAAGAAGGTTACATGGGCGTATTTTTCCGTTTCGGCTATGCGCAGCTGCCGCATACCGCGGGCCGCCAGCACCTGTCCCAGCGTATCGTCAATGGATTCGGGCGGATAGGCCACAGGCGCGTCGATAGTCGCGTCATACTGCGCCATGCAGGCAAAACGCACCGGCCGCACGCCCTCCGGACGGGCAAAATACGGAAAGTCCTCGTCATACAGCGCACGGGTAAGCTCACGAGCGCGGTCAGGACGGAAGTTAAAGAAAATTACGCCGTCGCCGGCCTTAATGCGTCCGTCTACGCCATTTACTACCAACGGCACCACAAATTCGTCGGTCACACCGGCAGCATAGGACGCCTGCACGCCTGCGGCAGCGCTGGCGGCAGGCACGCCCTCGCCCAGCGTAACAGCCCTGTAAGCACGCTCTACGCGCTCCCAGCGTTTATCGCGGTCCATGGCGTAATAGCGGCCGCTGACAGTAGCGATACGGCCTACGCCGATCCTGTCCATAGCCTGTTCCAATTCCTCGATATAGGTCAACGCGCTTTGGGGCGGCACGTCGCGTCCGTCCAAAAAGGCGTGTACATAAACGCGGCTCAAGCCGTGCTGCTTAGCCATTTCCAGCAACGCCAGCAAATGGGAAATATGGCTGTGGACGCCACCGTCGGATACCAGGCCCAGCAAATGCAGCGCAGCGCCCGCCTCCTTGGTTTTTTCCATAGTATCGCACAGCACGCTGTTCTTAAAGAAATCGCCGTCCTCAATGGACTTGCTGATGCGGGTCAGGCTTTGGTAAATAATGCGGCCTGAGCCGATATTCAAATGCCCCACCTCGGAATTGCCGATTTGCCCCGCAGGCAGGCCTACCTCCCGGCCGCTAGCCTGTAAGGTGGTATGCGGATAATTGGCAAAATAACCGTCGAGGTTAGGTGTCCTGGCAACTGCCGCAGCGTTGGTGCTGCTGGCGGGAGCAATGCCCCAGCCGTCTAAAATCATTAAAAGTACAGGATGTTTCATGCTTCGCCTTCCATATATTATCATTTATAAGTACAGAAAGCGATAAAACCCGCCAACCTGCCGGCAGCCGCAAGGCTTTACCGGCAGGCTGCGGGTCACTGCTTTCTTCAATTAAAAGCTGCGTACTATCTTAGCAAAGCTGTCGGCCTTCAAGGAAGCGCCGCCAACCAAAACGCCGTCTATACCGCTGATATTGAAATCTGCGGCGTTCTTTTCATTAACGCTGCCGCCGTACAGGATGCGCACCTGACGGGCAATCTCCGGCGACAAAATCTTAGCGATTTTATCGCGAATCAGACGGCATACCTCCTGCGCGTCAGCCGGAGTAGCCGCCTTGCCGCTGCCAATGGCCCAAACGGGCTCGTAAGCAACCACCAGATTAACGGCGTCCTCAGGAGCGATTACGCGCAGCGCGCTTTTCAGCTGCATATTAATCTTGCGCGCAGTCTTGCCAGCTTCGCGCTCGGCCAGATTTTCACCTACGCACAGCATGGGCTTAAGGCCGTTGCGGTAAGCGGCGATAATTTTGCTGGCGACAATTTTTTCGTTCTCACCGAAAATAGTGCGGCGCTCGCTGTGGCCTACCAGCACATATTCAGCGCAGATATCGGCGATCATGGCTCCGGAAACAGCGCCGGTGAAAGCGCCCTTATCCTCCCAGTGCAGGTCCTGAGCGCCATAGCCCACATGCTTGCCGTCGATAGCGTCAGCCACGGTTTCCAAAGCGGTAAAGGGCGGGAAAATAACTACCTCGTTCAGAGTGCCGTTAGTTTCCATCACAATATCCTCAGCCAGCTCCACGGCCTCGCTGACGGTCTTGTGCATCTTCCAGTTGCCGGCAATCATTTTGCGGCGCAGGTCGTCCAAAGCCGCCACGCCGGGCAGCACCTTGCCCTCCAGATATTCCAGAGATGCGCCGCCGCCGGTGGAAATATGGGAAATACGCTTAGCCAGTCCCAGCTTTTCGACAGCGGCCACGCTGTCGCCGCCGCCTACGATGCTGACTGCGCGGCTGCGGGCCACGGCCTTAGCCACGGCCTCCGTACCCTTGCAGAAGGCGTCCATTTCAAACACGCCCATAGGCCCGTTCCACACTATCATTTTAGCGTCTGCCAGCGCAGCGGCATAGGCTTTAGCCGTTTCTGCGCCGATATCCAGAGCCATATAGTCCTGATTCAGATGCTTAATATCCTCGGTAACATGCTTAGCGCCGGCAGCAAAGGCTTCCGCCATTACCAAATCCGTAGGCAGCAGCAGATTTACCTTGTTCTTC
Organism: uncultured Phascolarctobacterium sp.; assembly: GCF_905212365.1. Classification (GTDB taxonomy): domain Bacteria; phylum Bacillota; class Negativicutes; order Acidaminococcales; family Acidaminococcaceae; genus Phascolarctobacterium_A. Next base: position 73,199 of record NZ_CAJMEH010000001.1, on the reverse strand, counting down.
TTAGCCTTCGCCAGCAGCTCCTTGGCCAGCTCTATCTTATCCTCTTCTACTAAGGATTTGCCCATAGCGCAGCCCTGCGCAGCCAGGAAGGTGTTGGCCATACCGCCGCCGATCAGCAGCGTATCAACCTTATCCAGCAGATTGTTAATCACACCGATTTTATCGCTGACCTTAGCGCCGCCGATAATAGCGGCAAAGGGATGCAGCGGCTCCGTTACGGCGCGGCCCACATATTCGATTTCCTTTTCCAGCAGGAAGCCTGCGGCAGCAGGCAGGAAGTGAGTAACGCCCTCTACGGAAGCGTGCGCGCGGTGAGAAACGCCAAAGCCATCGTTAACGTACAGGTCGGCCAGGGACGCCAGCTGCTCGGCAAATTCCATATCGTTCTTTTCTTCTTCCTTATGAAAGCGCAAATTTTCCAGCAGCAGCACATGGCCAGCTTTCAGCTTTTTAGCCGCGGCCTTTGCCTCCGTCCCTACACAGTCGGCAGCGAACAGAATCTTTTTGCTCAGCAGCTTGCCCAAATGCTTAGCTACGGGAGCAAGACTGTATTTAGGATTAACCTGTCCTTTAGGACGGCCCAAATGCGCCATCAAAATAACGGCGGCCTTGTGCTCCAGCAGATATTTAATGGTTTCCAAAGAAGCGCGGATACGGGTATCGTCGGAAATATTGCCCTTATCGTCGAAGGGGACGTTAAAATCTACGCGCACCAGTACCTTTTTACCGGCCACGTCTAAATCACGTACAGTTTTCTTATCCACGGATAACTACTCCTATCTTACAGGCCCTTTTTAGCAATATACATAGCCAGGTCAACTACGCGGTTGGAATAACCCCATTCGTTATCGTACCAGCTGACAACCTTAGCCATACGCGGGCCAACCATCATAGTGGACAGGCCGTCAACGATGGAGCTCAGCGGGCAGCCGTTATAATCGCGGGAAACCAGAGGCAGTTCGTTGTAACCCATAATGCCCTTCAATTCGCCCTCGGCAGCTTCCTTCAAAGCGGCGTTGATTTCTTCGGCGGTAGTATCGGTTTTCAGCAGAACGGTCAAATCGGTAATGGATACGTTAGGAGTGGGCACGCGCATAGCGAAGCCGTTAAGCTTGCCCTTCAGCTCCGGCAGAACCAAAGCCACAGCTTTAGCGGCGCCGGTAGTGGTCGGAATGATGGAGCAGGCGGCAGCGCGGGCACGGCGCAGATCCTTATGGGGCAAATCCAGAATACGTTGGTCGTTGGTGTAGGAATGTACGGTGGTCATCAAACCGCTTTCAATACCAAACTTGTTCAGCAGCACCTTGGTAAAGGGAGCCAGGCAGTTGGTAGTGCAGGAAGCGTTGGAAATAATATTATGCTTAGCAGGGTCGTATTTGTCTTCGTTAACGCCCATAACGATGGTAATATCCTCGCCTTTAGCGGGAGCGGAGATAATAACCTTTTTAGCGCCTGCCTCCAGATGAGCGGCAGCCTTCGGGCCTTCGGTGAAACGGCCAGTGGATTCTACAACGATTTCAGCGCCGATTTCGCCCCAGGGAATTTTTGCCGGGTCGGGAGAAGCAAATACCTTAATGCGTTTGCCGTCTACAACGATGCAGTCGCCGTCGGCAGCTACCTCGTGCGGGAAGGTGCCATGCACGGAATCATATTTCAGTAAATGAGCCAAAGTAGCGGAATCCGTCAGATCGTTGACAGCCACAACCTCAACCTCAGGATTAGTAAAAGCAACGCGGAAAACCTCGCGGCCAATGCGGCCAAAACCATTGATACCTACTTTTGTCATAATAAATTCCTCCTTAGTTTTGACGGGTTTCTTTATAAATTGCACTTGCGTGCCGGTTAACAACGCTCGTGGGCCATGCGCAGAATCTCGTGAGCGGCGGCCTCGTCGGTAACGAGAATATCCTGCCGTGACGCGCGAATGACCGATAAAATAGCTGCGGCCTTGGACTTGCCGCCGGCAATGCCGATGATGATGCCGATGTTCTGCAAATCCTGTAGCATCAGGCCAGCGTTATTGGTCATATAAACCTGCCTGCCGTCCAGCGCGCAGTACTGGCCGAAGGCTTCGCCCACCGCCCCAGCCGATTCCAGCCTAGCAATCAGCTCCGAATTAAGACGCCGGTGCTTAGCCATAACGCTGGCGCGGCCTACGCCGTGTACCAGGATATCGGCTTTCTTGATAATATCCACGACGGCGCGCACGCCAACATCCTCTTTTAAAATACTGTTGAGAATATCCTCGCTCACGCAGTCCGGCACATACAGCTGGCGATAGCCTGCTCCCAAACGCTGGGCTAAAACCGTTGCGATAGTGTTGGCCTGCAGCTCCACGTTATCGCCTAGGCCGCCGCGGGCCGGAACAACCATCGTATTGGGCTGCGAACCGCTGACGTTAGCCGCCATAGCCGCCATAGTCGTGCCGCCGCTGACCGCTACGATATGCTTGCTGCCGTCGCTGAGCAGCTTGCTGAGAATATGCGCCGCAGTACGGCCAATCTCTCTTTTAACTACCTCCTCCTGGTCGGAATCGCCAGGAAGAATTACCACCCGGCCAATCTTCAGCGTATCGCTCAAGGCTTTTTCAAGGAAGGAAATATCCTGCAGCTTACGCACATAATCGGCCAGCTCCTTTAAAATATCAGCGCCCTCATCGGTGACGCTCATGCCGCTGGAGGAAAAATCCAGCAGACCGCTTTTCTTGAGAAAATCCACCTGCGCCCGCAACACCCTTTCGCTAAGCCCCAACCTTGCCGCCAGCGCCCTTCTGCCGATAGGGTATTCATGGCTTACCTGACGCAAAATCTGATAACGCTGCACTAAAAGGTCCGTCAGCTCCGGCACGATTTTCTTTTGTAAATTGATAATACTATCCATAATTGCTGCCTCGGCACATTTTGTCCCTCGTGGTACTTTTAGCGTCCCACGAATTTAATACAAAGAATCGGTATTCTGTTTTTCTTTGATAAGTATAGCATACTCTATTGGAGAAATAAAGTGTAGCACATTAAATTTTTACGAAAATTTTAATATGCAGTTAGTCACTGTTAATAGCTTTGCCGCATCGCCGCGCATTACTCTGCGCAGCAATGCGTTCCGGCTTATTTATTGCAGCTGCATACGAAAGCCAAAGCGTCGGCAGCGCTCTGCTCCGGCTTTACCTTCGTCCAGGCGGCGGCAATTTTGCCGTCTTCATCGATAACGTAAACCGAACGCACCACGCCCATGCTCACCTTGCCGTACAGCTTCTTTTCCTGCCACACCTCATAGGCCTGCAAAACCTCTTTTTCCGTATCGGACAACAAAATGAAGGGCAGCTCCTGCTTCGCGGCAAAATTAAAATGCGATTTTACGCTGTCTTTGCTGATGCCAATAATCACAGCGCCCTCGGCGGCAAACTGCGCAAAAGCGTCGCGAAAGGCCTGCGCCTGACGTGTACAGCCGGGTGTAGAATCCTTAGGATAAAAATACAGCACAACCTTTTTCCCAGCAAAATCACTGAGGCTGACGCTGTTGCCGTCCTTGTCCGGCAAGGTAAAAGCCGGCGCTACGGAACCAACTTCCAACATATTATCAACTCCTTGCAGTATAATTCACAAATAAAAGCTAAGCTTCTATGCTTTTGTTAAGATACTTTAAGTATACCATATCTAAACTAAAAATACAGCCGCTGCACCATATCTTAACAAAAAGCTCACGCTTTAGACGCAAAAAGACCCGCACCTCTTTAAGATGCGGGTCTGCAAAGCCTAAATTACATTGCTGCTTCTACGGGATATACGCTGATTTGGCGTTTATCGCGGCCTTTGCGCTCAAATTTTACGCGGCCTTCAACAGTAGCATAAATGGTGTAGTCCTTGCCCATGCCAACATTGTTGCCGGGATGGAATTTAGTACCGCGCTGACGAACGATGATGCTGCCAGCGGTTACCAGCTGGCTGTCATGAGCCTTGGTGCCCAAACGCTGCGCGTTGGAATCACGACCGTTGTGGGAGCTGCCGGTACCTTTTTTATGTGCATGTAATTGCAGAATAATTTCAAACATTACTTTCACCTCCTATGTTCCTGAATACGAACATATTGCGGACACTGACGTTCTATGGACTGCAGGCCATAAACCATGGTCTGCAGAATAGCCTGCGTCAGGTCTGTAGGCGCACTGTTCAATGCAGCCTCTAAAATACCGTCCTCCTGATTGACGACATAGGACGGCTTGAGCTTTAAGTGTCTTTCCAAGCCAAGCAAGGGAGCCTGCGTTAAAGCAGAAACAGCGCTGCACACGATGTCCGTGCCTTCTTCGCTGTAGCCTGCATGCCCGCTGACCTTATAGCCAACGATCATGCCCTGCTTATCCTTGAACAAATCGACCTGTATCATGGCGATTAAGCGTTGATAGCGGTGATTTCAACAGTAGTAAACGGTTGACGATGGCCTTGACGTTTACGATAGTTGGATTTAGCTTTGTATTTGAAAACGAAAATCTTGTCTGCTTTGCCGTGTTCAACAACTTTAGCAACAACCTTTGCGCCTTCAACTACGGGCTTACCAATCTTTACGTCTGCATCGTTAACAACGGTCAGAACTTCTTCAAAAACAACTTCAGCGCCAACCTCTGCGTTCAGCTTTTCAACTTGCAGGGTTTCGCCTTCGCTTACGCGGTATTGTTTGCCGCCGGTTTTGATAATTGCGTACATCTATTGCACCTCCCTTAATGATAGACTCGCCAAATACGGTACCCGTCGCCGGGTTTTCAGAACCTCTCTGCGCGGTTGGGGACGGACCAAATCAGTCCATACTGGAATATTTTACCCTACGCGGCTTCATTTGTCAACACCGGTATTATCCAAAATCATAAAACTTTCAACGTGTAACGACGGGTCGCTTTCCACCTTCAGGCTACAGGCCAGCTCCCGCTCCCAGGCCTTGATATCCTTGCCGCACAGCCATTCTGCCAGCCAAGGATTAGCCACAAGCAAAAGGCTTTTCGCGCTGCCGCGGCGGCGCAGCAGCACCCGCAGGCGCCGCTTAATTTCCAGCGCCAGGGTTTCCCTGCTCTGCACGCGCCCGCTGCCGTCGCACACGGGGCAGGGCGTATACAAGACGCTGGACAAATTCTGCCGCGACTTTTTGCGGGTAATTTCTATCAAATTCAGCACCGTGATATCCTGCACCTTGGGATGCATCTTGTCACCGGCAAGAGCCTGCTGCAGCACGCTCAGAATCTCGTTCTTATGCGCCTCGCTGTGCATATCGATAAAATCGGCCACGATAATGCCTCCGATATCCCGCAGGCGCAGCTGTCGGGCAATCTCTGCCGCGGCCTCCCGGTTGATTTGCATAATGGTTTCTTCCAAATTTTCCCGGCCGCTGAATTTGCCGCTGTTCACATCGATGACCGTCATGGCCTCCGTGTAATCGATAATCAGATAGCCGCCGCTGGGTAAAGTCACCATTTTATCGGAAATGCCAGCTACAGCCTCCTGCTGCTGGTGATAAACGAAAATATCCTCCAAGCCCTGGTACAGCGTCAGCTTGATAGCTGCAGCCTGCGGCAGCTGCTGCAGCAGCTCCTCCACCCGCTTATAAACGGCCAGATTATCGATAACGATTTCCGTCAACTGGGGCCGCAGATAGTCGCGCACAATCCGGATGGGCAAATCCAGCTCCCGCCGCAGCAGGCAGGGAGCCTTGGCTACCCGCTCCCGCGCCGCCAGCACGCGCCAGGCGGTGTGCAGCTCGGCAATATCCTGCTCCAAAAGCGCCGCCTCCACGCCAGCTGCCGCAGTGCGCACCACCACGCCCATACCGACAGGCCGCGCCGCGCTGTACACGCTGCTTAACCGTTCACGCTCCGCCTTATCGTTAATCTTGCGGGATATACCCACATAATCGGCGTGGGGCAGCAGCACGGCATATCTGCCGGGCAGCGTAATTTCCCGGGTAGCAGTAGGGCCCTTGGTGCCGCGGGCGTCCTTGCTGATCTGCACCACCACGCTCTGGCCCTCGGTTACATCCATAGCGTCGCCCAAATACAGAAAGGCGTTCTGCTCCAGTCCTATATCGACGAAGGCAGCCTGAATGCCGCGCACTACATTGCAGACGCGGGCCTTAAAGATGCTGCCCACCAAATGCTGCTCGGCAGCCCGCTCTACCAGATATTCCATCAGCAGGCCGTTTTCCACAAGCCCCATTCTGGTCTCGTCTTCAGTTACGCCGATGATAATTTTTGCTGTCACGCTGCCGTCCGCTCCTTGTTTTTCTACGGTCTTACGACCATTACTATAATAGTATATTATACCGCAAGGGAATATGTTCTGCTAAGCTCTCGCTTCACCTTCGGTTCGTGAATCGCTAAGCATTCACATTATATCACAAAAAAAATTTGCCGGCAAAAGTTATCGCCGCTTCTTCACCATACTTCTGCCACATTTTTATGGTATAGTATAATTGTTGGTAAACGAAATCCGCAGTGTACTGCGCGATATAATATGCCAAATCAAAACCTATGCTAAGCACCGATAATTTATCTTACAAGGAGGCGGTTAATCATGCGCCGTTTATTAGCTTTAACAATTTTGCTTGCCGCATTCGCCGCAAACGCGCAGGCAGCTGAAAATTTCTACGCCGGCGTTTCGGTACCCCCAGCGCCTGCCATGCGCGAAAACCGCATTGCATCCCAGCAAAGCCAGCAGCGCATTGAGCGCCAGGCCGACCTGCAAAACCAACGCACCCGCGATATGCAGCGCGATTTAGACCAAAAGCGTAAATAAGTGTACTATGACAAGAGCGACGACAGTCAGACTGCCGCCGCTCTTTTTAATATTCCGCTTCTATTTGCTTAATGCGCTCGTAATAGCGCTGGTTGACCGGCACAGCCAGCCCGTGCTTAGCCGCCAGGCGTATAATCGTACCGGCGAACAGCTCCCCCTCCGACGGCCGCTTAGCCAGTGCGTCCTGACGCATGGAAGGCAGGCCCTCGTGCGCCAAGCCGCGCAGCACCTGTCGCAACCCTCAAAATCAGCCTCCGTCAGATTGATGCCCTCGCACTGCGCCACCGCAATCACCTCGTGCATAGCGGCGAACATATCCTCCCGCGCCTTAGCGTCCGCCAGCGCGCCGCCGTAGCTGGTTTCGTAAACCATGCAGGTTTGGTTAATGCCCACGTTCAGCAGCAGCTTGGCCCACAGAGCGTGCTGAATATCCTCCTCCACCGTATAGCGCAGGCCAACCTTGTCCAAAAAGCACGTGACCGCCGCTAACGCCGGACGCTGCTTATCCTCCAGACAGCCTATTTTCAGCATACCGCTGTGCTGATAGGTCAGGCTTGTTCCCTCGCGCACGGCGTCCATGCCTAAAGCCACGCAGTACAGCAAATTACCATCGCCAAAGCGCTCTTTAATCCTTTCCTCGCTGCTGATGCCGTTGAGCACCGAAAAAATCGCCGTTTCCGGGCCCACCAGACCCTGCATTTCCGTCAGCGCCTGCTCCAACCCGCTGAATTTAGTAGCCACAATCACCAAATCCACCGGTTTGGCGTCAGCGGCGCTTTGCAGCACAAAATTCTGCTGCACACCGTTGACCGTATAAACGTCGTTCTTATGCCGCTCGTACCGCCCGGCGTCCATCACAAAGCGCACGGCCTCGCGCCCGCAGCTTTTGACAATCTGCTCGCCGTACAGCAGGCCCAAAGCCCCCATACCTACAATCGCAACGCTTTTTATTTCCACCCTCGTCCCTCATTTCCTGCTTGATAGCCGTCTGCCGAAAGCAGCTGTGCCTGCGCCAGCGCGGCCTGATGAATTTATCTTAGCACTTTTTGCCGCGCCGCGCAACAGCCTGCCTACGGCCAGTCGGAAGCTAAATTCTTTGCAAACGCAGCAGTTACCTCTTGCTAACCTTTTTATCTTATGCTACAATGATAATATAGTTAGCAAAAGGTAACTAAAAGGAGGCACAAGATATGAAAGAGATTCCCGTAATTTACTGGTCCGCAACCGGCAATACCCAAAGAATGGCCGAAGCCGTAGCGGAAGCCATCGAAGCAGCCGGAGCTAAGGCTCTGCTGCAGGAAGTAAGCAGCACCACCGCCGACGACGCGGCAGCTTACGACTCCATGGCTCTGGGCTGCCCGGCAATGGGAGTGGAGGTTCTGGAGGAAGCTGAATTTGAGCCCTTCTTCACAGAACTGGAAGGCAGGCTGCAGGGCAAAAAGGTTGCTCTGTTTGGCTCCTACGGCTGGGGCGGCAGCTACATGCAGGATTGGCAGGACCGCGTAACCGCAGCAGGCGCAGAGCTGGTAGCCGACGGCGTACTGGCTATGAATGAGCCTGATGACGACGCTCTGGCACAATGCGCTGAAATCGGCAAGCTGCTGGCAGAATAAAAGCATATAAGTATGAGCAAAACGCTCCACGATACTGTGAAAGCAGTACGCGGAGCGCTTTTTGCTTGCTAATGTACATCCCCATTAAAAGCTGTCAAGCCTGCTGCACTCGCATAAAAGCGCAGCAATTCAAATCGCTGCTTTTCTTTAACCCTACAGCTTCATAAAAAGCGATATTTTTCATAGAAGCGTCTGTAAGCAGCTGCAATTGATAGACTTTCTTATACTTTTTCATAAGGATTTGCAGCAACCTGCTGCCAATGCCACGCCGCTGATACTCTGGCAAAATCAAAAGGTCTTGTATGAAAATAATAGAAGCGCCATCTCCAACCGCTCTAATTAAGCCGACAAGCTTATCGTTATCAAAAGCAGCCAAAGCATAAAGGGAATTAGAAAAAGCTCTGCGCAGCATATCAGGTTCACGAGTATAATTGCTCCATCCCACGCTGGTATACAGCCCCAAAATTTCAGTCTCCTTGTATTCGTTATATTCTTTAAAAATCAGCATTTTGCACACCCTTACGCTCGCATAATTATTTTTTCAATGGTTTTAAATTCAATATTTATAATCACTTCACTTTGCATTATCAATCGATGCCTATATCATAAGTTTTAAATCAACAAGAGATGATATAGTATGTAAAAATGCTTGTTCATATACATTGTAAAAAAGACTATTTCTATAAAATTCTATTTTTAATAAATCATATAATCGTTCTTCGTAGTTATCATCTATTATTCTTTTGAAATCACAAAAATTTTCCATCGTGCCTGCCAAAGGCTTGGGAAATTTTCGTCTGCGCTTCGCGCAGCTCCCCGGCGCTCACGCCGATGCTTTCCGCCACCTGGCTCCAGCGGTTCTTAGGCGTTTTCAAAACGATAATCTCCGCCATAGGCTTCCCGCTTTGCGCAGCCAGCAGATACGCCGTATTGACGTGATGCATGGCATAGCCCTGCCGCATAAACTCCTTAGTAACCTCCTGCGGTATATCCATCCGTTCCAACAAGCGGCGCGCCTGATAATCCACACAGCGGTCAAAATATACCTGCGGCGTTAACCCCAGCAAATATTTAATCCTTTCCCAGGAATATTGCCCGCGCATTTCCATAATTTTTTGCAGCGGCACACGCCCCATATAAGCGTGCAGGCACACGTCCTCCAAGCCGTCAAAGCCCAACTCATCGTACAGCGGCGCCAGCTCCTCCTCGCTGAACAAATAGTCGTCGTGGAAAATTTTCAGCGCCCGCTCCTTAGTCATATTGCGTATATGCAAACCGGCAAAGCCTGCGCCGGAGCGCTGTCCCCGTCCGCGCAAGCCGGCATTATCAGCCGGCTTAGCCAGTCCCAGCTCCGCCTCAACGGCATTCCAGTCCTTGACTGCCGTTTTGAGCGGCAAAACCTCGGCCAAGGCTTTATCAGCATTAACGGCGATTACGGCAGCCCGTTTAATATCTGCCAAAGAATAGCCCTGCCGCGTATATTTTTGCGCCGCCGTCCGGCTAAGCGCGCCGTCATTAGGCAGCTTGTTCAGCTGATAATCCAAATTACGCTTGGCAAAGGTGCCTGCGTCCATGCCCAGCTGCACGCGCACACGCCCCCAGGTAGCCTGCTCCCGCAGCTCCAGCACCCTGCTCACCGGCGTTTTAGATAAAGCGGCGTAAAGATAGGCCGTATTCAGCTCGTTATAGCTTTGCCCCGCCTCCAACAATTTACGTATTTCCGCCTTATCTGCACCGTACTCCTTGTACAAACGTTCTGCCGCCTCCTCGCGACTCATTTGCGGGCGGCGCATTCGCGCCGGAGGCGGCATACGCTTGCCCTCCTGCTGCTTTACCGCCGCGCTAGGCTGACCAGCAGGCGCAGCAGCTAAAGTATTAGCTCCACACAAGCCCGGCACAGCCAATAAAACGGCCAGCATAGAAACTGCAAATAGCTTTTTCATAAGACATACCTCCCGTAATTTTACCTCTGCCAATGCTGCGGCAGATAAACAATATTGATTCTGCCTGTCGCTTCGTCAACATTGACCTTGCTTCTGACCTCGTACATATCGTAAATAAATTGCTCCGTCAGCAGCTGGCGCGGCGTGCCCACGCCTACGACCTGCCCCTCCTTAATAGCCACCAGGCGGTCGCAGTACATAGCGGCGATATTCAAATCGTGTACCGCCGCCACAACCGTCAAATCCAAGGATTTGACGATATCCATAATTTGCAGCTGATACTTAATATCCAAATGATTAGTGGGCTCGTCCAGCACCAGGCATTCCGTCTGCTGGGTCAGCGCCCGCGCCAAAATTACCCGCTGCTGCTCGCCGCCGCTCAGCGTAGCAAAGCTGCGTTCCTCAAAATCCGCCAGCCCGACCACCGCCAGCGCCCTGCGCGCAATCCGGTAATCCTCCAGATTATCCCGCTGCAGCAGCTTTTTATGGGGCGAACGCCCCATGAGCACCACCTCTAAAACAGAAAAATCAAAGCTGTACACATTATGCTGCGCCACCACCGCCAGCTGCAAAGCCGATTCACGGTAGCTCAGCTCGTCCAGATCGCGCCCGTTAAAGCGTATCCTGCCGGCCGAGGGCCGCTGCACCCGGTACACGCATTTCAAAAAGGTGCTTTTGCCGCTGCCGTTAGGGCCGATGATGCCTACAAATTCTTTATTGCGCAGCGTAAAGTCGATTCCTTTGAGAATCTGCTTGCTGCCAAAGGCCATTTTAACCGCTTCCGCTAATATTTCCATCTTAGTTGCCTCCGAAACCGTAGGTTTTCTTAACCATTAAATAAACGAAGCAGGGCGCGCCAATCAGCGAAATTAAAATACCGATGGGCAGCTCCGTTCTGGGAATGATAACGCGGCACAGGCCGTCCGCTATTACCAAAAACAATGCGCCGGTTAAAGCCGATACCGGTATCAGCTTTTTATGGTCCGTACCTACCAGCATGCGAATAACATGGGGTACCACCAGGCCCACAAAGCCCACCATGCCCGCAGTAAAAACCACAAAGCCCACGATAAGCGCGCTGACCAGCAGGTAAACCTGCCGATACACATGCAAATCCGTGCCCAGCGTCAAAGCCGATTCGTCGCCCAAAAGCATCAGGTTCAGCATGCGGCTCTGGCTCCAGAAGAACAGCACCGATATTACCACTATCGGGCCAATCACAGCCAGCGTATCCCACTTAGCCCCGGCAAAGGAGCCCATCAGCCAATAGGCGATGGTCTGCATGCCTTCCTTATTATTGGCAAAATACACGATAAAGCTGGAAAAAGCGCCGCACACCGCGCTCAACGCCATACCGGCCAGCAGCAGCTTCACAGCGTTGGCGCGGCCGCCTAAATTAGAAATAAACAAAACGCCCACAGAAATGGCAAAAGCGCCGATAAAGGCGGCAATGCCCACAAAGTTTTCGCCCCAGGCCACGCCAATGCCCAGCAAAATTGCCGCCGTCGCCCCCAGGGACGCGCCGGAGGAAATGCCTAAAATATATGGGTCGGCCAGCGGATTTTTAACCACGGCCTGCATAATTACGCCGCAGACGGAAAGCCCCATGCCTACGAAGGCCGCCAGAACGAGACGGGGCAGCCGCAGCAGCCAGATTATATCGTGTACAGGCCCCTGCCCCGCCGCCTCGATGGGCAGATCGCCCGTAAGCTGCTGCACCACAGCGGCGTAAATTCTATCCATGGGCAGCTTCACCGTGCCGATGGACAGCGCCCAAAACAACGCGATTACTAAAGCGCCCAGCAGCGCGGCGCACAAGAAAAGATATCCCTGCCGTTTTAAAAAGCTGAACATAAGCCTCACTCCTTGTATAATTCAGGGTACAGCCCCCGCGAAATAGTTTTAATACCGTCGTAAGCCCGCACGCCCGCACTGTATACGCCGTACAGATGCAGCGGCAGCACGCGCTTATTCTGTACGCAGCGCAAATTTCTCAACGCGCTGTGCTGCGTCAGGCGTCCCACCATTTCCTGCTCCCGGCCGTAATAAAATTCCGTGATAATCACAAAAATAACGTCCGGGTCATAATCGACAATCTGCTCGATGCCGATATTATGATCCTGCGGTCCCAGCAGTTCGCCGTGCAGGGCGTTGACAATATTCCCCGCCAGGGTTCTTTCGTTATATACATTAACGTCCTTGCCTAAAAATTCTATAACGAGCGCCCGCGGTTTAGTTGGATAATGAGCCGTCCGCTCCACGGCGAAGCCTATCTCCCGCTGCATAGCCTTAACTATCTCGGCAGCCCGCTCGTTCTTGTCAAAAATCTTGCCCAGCTTCAAAATATCGTCGTACTCGTTTTCCAGCGTTTTAAAGCGCAGGCTGCCTACAGAATTATTAGCGATATAGGTATTCACGCCGCGCTTATGCCAAAAATCCGTGCTGCGGATCACCTTCAGGCCAAAGGTAGAATACCAGCCTACGATTAAATCCGGCTGCAGCATCATAGTTGTTTCCAAATCCAGCAGCTGCAAACCGGTATAAGGTATTTGCCCATACTGCTGCCGGTACTGCGGCAAAAAATAGCTGGGGCTAGGCACGCCGTTGCCGGCAATGATGCGGTCTCCCACGCCCAGAGCCAGCAGGGTTTCAATGGAATTTTGCCACACGGCCACCACTCTTTCCGGCGGCTTGGTGTATGTCATCTTCTCAATTTCATTTTGAGAATTTATATTTTCAATACTCAAAGGATAGTGGGCAGGATTGTAATCATAATGAACCGGTCGGTTAAAGCGCACCAGTGCCGCCTGATTTTCCTGCACCGGCAGGGTAAAAATATCTCTCGCGCAGCCCTGCGACAAGGCTGCCGCCAATAGAAGCGTTACCATCAACAGCTTATTCATAAATCGGCCTCATATTTATCTTAAAATGAAGTAAAGCGCCGCTGCTAAAACCAGCAGCAGCGCTCTACTAAAGTGAAGTGAATGGAGAATGATGTTAGTGATTAGCAAATTTAAAATTAGAAGGTGTATTTTACGCCAACCATCCAGCAGCGGCCAGGCATTGCGGAACTGCCAACGCCGTTCCAAGAATTATAGGATGTTTCATAAGCTTCGTTAGTCAGATTAGTTACCAAAGCATAAACAGTCATATCTTTGGTGATTTCATAGTTGATGTTCCAATCCAAAACCAGGAAGCGGTTATTAGTGAAAGCGTAATCGCTGCAGCCTGTGTACCAGTTAGTCAAAAGTCCCGTATACAATTTACCATTTTCATAAGAAAGGTTTAAGGAATAATGATTTTTCGGACGTAAGCTGTTGATAGCAGTATTAATATCGCTGTCATTAGCATAACCCCAGCTGGGATCAAGCACCCAACCGTTCTTAGCCTTCCATTCATCCTTCATATGAGAATAAGAAGCGCTCAAGGTAAAATGATCGTCAAATTGATGATCCAAAGTAACATTAAAAGATTTTTTATCTTCCTTAGCATTAACAGCAGTCTTTGTAATATTACCAGTAGAAGTATCAAAAATGGGCAATGTAGCAATAGCACTGCTCATGCGAGTCCAATCATAATGTACAGCTACACTGGTTTTATCCGTCAAATCCTTGCGTACGCCCAACGTCCAAGCGTCGCCCTTTTCATCGTCCAAGGGAGTTTTAAATACGCCGTCTGTTGTATTATAGTCGCCTTCTTTCAAAGGACGGAACACTTTAGTCCAGCCAAAATACATGCTGCTGGTATCATCAAACATATATTGGGTATTAATAACCGGCGTAATCAAATTCGTATCGCCTTTGCCTTGTGTCGTACCGGCGCTATTTGTAGTTTCAAAAGAACTATATTTAGAATAACGAATAGCAGGCGTTAAATCCCATTTATCGCTGATATGGATTTTATCCTGAACATAACCTAAAATCGTTTTTCTGTCGACATGACTACTTGTAAGTTTACCGTAAGAATCATAGCGTTTAGAGAAATTCTTTGCTTTATCATAAGTTATGCTAGCGATAATATCGTTCACGCCGACTGATTTAGCATATTGTAATTGTACGCCGCGATTCTTTTCTTCATGCCAGCTAGTAGGTTCCTGCGCTGCGCCGCCCGTTTTTTCCAGCCATTCCTTAACCCTATCTTGGTCGCCGTCCGGGAACGGAGCTAAATTATCTTTAATCCACTGTGATAATTGCTCGTTCGTTGCGCCATTCGGGAACGCCGCGTTATAAGCGTCGGCAGCGCCTCTGCCGTTGACATACCACTGATATTTATCACGGTGGGAATAACGATGATTTTGGTCGTACACGCGGATAAAGCTTTCCATACCATTATCTTTATCAAAGGTATATTGAATATCCCAATCGTTGTTTTTAAATTTACTGAACGAACCGTAAACCTGTCCGTCTAATGCATATAAATTATGATAGCCTGGGTTTTTAGCGTCGCCGCTTAAAGTACCGCCCACTAATTTATTATTCTCATCAAGCTGTCCGACAGTAGCCTTAAAGATGATATCGTTCCAGTCTTTTTCATTCCAATATTTTAAATTAGGTACGGCAATAGGATAACCGTCCTTGCCTTCTTTAAAGTTGTACCAAACCTTCAAGTTTTGTTTATCATTAAAGTCTTTATCCAAGCGGAAGTTAACGCCGTCCTCTTTCCACTTAGAACCGCCCAAAGTACCGGTACCGCCTACAATGCCATCTTTATATTTTGTATCGCCGGACATATCGCGATTGGCAGATAAGAAATAATGCCAGGAATTATCATTGCCTGCGCTGCCGGAGTAGCTGATAGCATATTTATGTTTATGCCAGGACCCGGTGGACAAATCAATCGAGCCGACATTCTGCTGCCCACCCTTACGGGTAATAATATTGATTACACCACCCAAAGCATCGGCACCATAAACAGAAGCGCCAGGCCCTTTGATAACTTCAATCTTATCGACATTTTCCATATTAGTTACTTGGTCAAGATTTACACCTGTAGATTTAGTGCCGGTAGTAGATTTATCGCTGGCTCTTGTACTTGCAGCATTATCTACACGTCGTCCATCCACCAAAATGATTACGCGAGTATCGCCGTTAATAGAAACTCCGTTATTATAAAATTGATAACCATATTCACCGCCGCGATAGCCTGGGTTTTGGAAGGTAACGCCGGGGATACGCTTAATTGCTTCCGTCAAATCGGTATAATGACGCTTTTCAATTTCCTCGCGGGTAATTACCTTTACGTCGCCGCCGGTACGGTAATAGGATTGCTCGGTAATAGTGTCGCCGAATTTATTTTTTGCGGCGTCCGCTTCAACTACAATTGTATCCAAAGTATAATCGTTTAAGTGTTCGTCGAAAGCTGCGCTGGCATTGGCGCACAGCCCCATAACCATCATCATTGCGGCAGCCGCCGTAAAACGTTTTTTAGTCATTTTCAAACACATCTTCTTTCATCATACGCCGCAGCCTGCGCTTCTACAGGCCGCGTTAGTTTCGCTTCAAAAACGCGCGCCGTTAATATACGTAAAGGTATATGTCTGCGCCGTTACCCAGTTGTTGATATCATGCTCGAATTTACCAAAATTAAAATTCATTTTGCGCGAACCGCCGGCCGCTATTTTGCACAAGGGCAGCTTCACCGGGCTGCCGGTAAATTGCCGCTGCTGTCCATCCTTATCGGTAAAGGTGATGCGCATAACAAACTCGTTTAATTTGGTAATGGTTAAATCGCTGCGCTTATTGACAAAGCTGCCGGTAACGCACAGGTCGCCGCCGGATACCCACACCTTGGACGTAGTCCAGTCCAAAATCATTTTATCGCCGGAAACTTCCGCTGCGGAAGCAAAGGCTGGGCACATCAGCGCCAATAAAAGCGCCAGCACCAAATAAATTCTTTTCATGATTCCTCCTTTCCCTCAAATTTCGTGAGAGTGTGTTGTGAGAAAAACTAAAATATTTTCAAATGATGAATCCGCTGTCCATGTTTCGCTTATTCATCACAGGAAAGCATCTGAAATTTTCTTTTACTTGCTTTATTGAATTTATTTATCTTTTATTTGTTTTGAGTTATTAGCTTTATTGATACTTATTTCTGCTTGTATTATACTCTCTTGTCCCCCCCTGTCAACCTAAAATCCGCTTCAAGCGGATTTTATTTGAAATGCTGCCGCATTTCGGGGGAACGTGCGTTAGAAAGTGCGTAACTTATAGTCTTTCCCTTGTTGCGTCTGCGCTCACCCCAAAAATCATCAACAAAAAAGACGCTGCATTGCTGCAACGCCTTAAAGCCTTTTTGGTTACCTAACTATCTTTAATTTTAAAAATCAGCAAAAAGGTTGCCTTACGGCGGCCTTTAACATAAACACTAGCTGCAACAACGTCAATTTTAATCATACTAAAATGCGCTTCTTCAATAAATAATCAAATATATCCTTACACCTATCACGTCAATAGCCGCATGTCCGGTTAACAAAAATACGAGTACTCACAAAAATTTTTACCAGAAACTGCGTGAACCCCTTCGCCTTATTCTCCGCGCTGCGGATTTGTAAAAAATCTGCAACAAATGATATTATCTCTTATTTATTTTTGACTTTTAAATATCTGTACCTTATAATGAAAATCAGAAGCTTAATAAATTACGGCAAGCCTTTTAAGCATTGCCGTCGTTATACAAGCGAGGTGATTTTTATGAAAAAGCTTTCTTTAATTACCGTTTTTCTGGCCGCCTGCCTAGCCGCACAGCTGGCCAGCGCGCAGACCGTCACTCTGAATAAAGCGGAAAAGCTTGTTCCGCAAGGCTGGACCGTAGCGGACGACGATTTAAAATTCAAAAAGGATACGCAAGCGCTGCTCAATGACGACGGCGAAGTCATCAGCGGCATACTGAACAGCGACACCTATCTGCGTCCCACCGGCTGGCAAAGCATCATCAACGATTACTGCTATGTGCAGGCCTCCAGCGTTTTCTTCCCGCGCTTCTTCCGGCCTGTAGGCGTGCGCTACGGCATCGCCATTCCCACCTACGGCCATGTGCGCTATAAAAGCGGCAGCCTTGTCCATTTTGCCAAGGATGGTACCGTCCTCAGCGGCACTATTGACGAAAAAACTACCGTTGCCCTGCAAAAGGACCGTTACGGCTTTGTAGATTTCAAAGCGGACACAGTCCTGACCTTCGATGCCGAAGGCCATATTATCAGCGGCACGCTGGCAGACGATACGCGCCTGCGTCCCTTAGGCTGGCAGCAAAACCGCACGAATGCCGCTAACGCAGGCTTTCTGGAATTTAAGGGCAGCCGCACCATCACCTTCGATACTGACGGCTATGTTACCGGCGGCACTGTTAAAGAAGCCGCCAGCTGGAAAAATGCCGACGGCGAAATAATTACCCTCCCAGCCAAAGCCAACGTGCGCTTTACCGCTGACGGAGCAGAAATAATCGATTCCAAGAAATAATCTAAAAGATGAAAAATGGAGCTGCCTCTACCAAAGCAGCTCCGTTTTTTATTTGCGCATTATTCATTTAAGATAGCAGAAGCCAGGACAAAAGATTTTTCTTCTGTACGCCAGCGTAATCCATTTCGCCAAAAACTTCATCTAAAGTCAGTAAATATTTAGGATAATTGTCCGGAATATTTTTAAAGGGCGCCAGCTCGCGCCGCAGGGTGCTTTCCTCCAACGCCGTAGCAGAAACCTGATAATATTCAGCTCTGCCATCCTTCCAGGCGATAAAGTCCACCTCGCTGTTTTCCAAATCGCCTACATATACCTCATAACCGCGCCGCAGCAGCTCCAAATAAACCACGTTTTCCAAAACATGTCCTATGTCGCTTGCTTTATTGCGCACTAACAGATTGCGCAAGCCCAAATCCACTACATAATATTTTCCCAAAGTCGTCAGCAGCTGCTTGCCCTTAATATTGTAGCGCGGCGCTTTATACAAAAATAAAGCGTCCGTATAGCCCTGCAAATATTTGTCAACAGTTTTGCTGTCCACGCCCTTGCCCGCAGATTTCAGCGTATTAGCAATTTTATTCACGGAAACCCTATTGCCGATATTATCCACCATAAATTTCGCAATATTCCCCAGAGCCGTCACATCGGCAACTCCCAACCGCTGAACAATATCGTTAAGAATAATAGTATTATACACATCCTGCAAATAGTTTTTCGCGTCGCTGCCAAAGCTATTATACCGCGTAATAAAAGGAAGCGCTCCATATTCCAAATAAAGATTGAATTGCTGTCCCCTGCTCAGCTGCGCATAATCGCCTTGCAGCCCCTGAATAAATTCCTTAAAGGACAATGGCAGCATTTTTAATTCCACATAACGTCCGGAAAGCACCGTAGCCAGCTCGCCCGACATAAAATAAGCGTTGGAGCCGGTCAAATACAAATCACAATTATCTTTTATAAAAAGACTATCCACTGCTTTTTGATATTCCCGGCAATGCTGCACCTCGTCCAGAAAAATATAGTTCATGCTGCCAGCCTGCAAGCGTTCTGAAATATACGTATACAGCCGGTGGTAGTCGCGTAAAAGCTCAAACTCGATGGCCTCAAAATTAACTGTAAGAATCTGCTCCGGTCGAACGCCCTGACGCAGCAAATGCTGCCTGAATAAATCAAATAAGGTAGATTTACCGCACCGTCTGACTCCGGACACTACCTTAATAATCTGTTTGCTTTGCCACCGTTCCAGCCAAGCTAAATATTCCTGCCGCTCAATCAACTGCATATCGCTCACCTCTTTGCGTATATTATACGCTAAAAGCGCAGCCAGCGCAAATTTTTCCGGAATCAATTCCCAATTTTTCTCCAAAAATAGATTTTTCTGGATTCTATTCCGTATTTTTCGTCAAAAAATATTTTTTTTGGAATTCATTCCAGATTTCCGCTTAAGCAGTAAACCGGCAATAAATTATCCTGCGCCTTAATGCGTACCGTCCACTATCTGAATGCCTGCTGCCTCCAGCTCCTCGACGATAGCTTTAATTTTGGGGCATAAATGCTTTACTCCCTCCGCATCCTTTTTATGGGTGCAGTTGCTGATATGCAGCGCGTCCAGCTCCAGCGCCTTCATGCGCTCTATTTTTTTTCGGATGCCCTCCTGATTGCCCAGCAGGGAATCGCCGCAGCCGTTACAGGTCCACATAGCCGTCAGCCGCAGCTCCTCCTCGCCGTATTGCGCAAAGCTTTTTTCATGGTCAAACATCGCCCGCAGGCAGCCCGACCCGGCGCAGGACGCCGAAGTCTGTAAACAACGTAAAATCGCTATTCTTTTCATAATTTTCCTCCAAAAATAAAATGTCAGCATTTTTGCTATATAATATTATATAGCTTTTTATTCCACATGGCAAATTAAGCTTTACCTTTCGATTCTTGTGTTATTCGCCCGCGAATTAATCACTTCTATAGCCACAGTGCTGTATAATTTTTCCCCTTCATAAAAATAAATATTGCCGCTGGCTACATGGTACTGCTGCAAAGCTTTCCTGTCCACATAAAGCTCCACGTTGACCGGAATACTGCCGCGCACCTTTTTTAATACCGTATGCTTTTCCAGTTTGGGCCACAGTCCCTTCTTCGTTCCCTGGGAAAGCATCATCGTCATGCCTGTACCTTCGCAAGTAAGCTGCGCCCTGTCGTCGGCGCGCAAGCGCAAATACAAGGTAGCTATATTGGGATTCAGCCACGATTTCAAAAATCCCTGTCTTCCTAAATCCACCGTACAGAAAATAGTTTTTCCCGGCGCCAGCTGCGCAGCTTTATACGCCCGTTCGTTGGCATTTTCTCCACGCAGCAGCATCAGCCCGAACATAACTGCCAGCATAAATACAAAAAGGCCTGTTCTTCTTAACCATATTCTATTCATGCTTCAGCACACCGCCCTTCAGTCTGCCGTAAAAATATTTGCCTCCCAAAAGCAGCAGCGCAAAAATGCCCGGCGTGCAGCTCAAATGACAGCTGCCGCAAATACCGGTACAGCCGCCGCCCTGCGCGCTAAAAGCAGAAACAGGAATCCCCATGGACAGCAGAAAAGTCAACACCCTATTTTTCATCATCGCGCCTCCCATAGCCTATAGCCTGCACCGGACAAACATGCCGACAAACGCCGCAAACAATGCAATTATGCAGGCAGACTGCAGCCTTACCCTGCTCCATAGTAACAGCCTCCATAGGGCAATGCTTCGCACATTCGCCGCAGCCGATGCAATCCTGGCGCTTTACCTGCATATGCCGCACAAAAGGCAGCCTGCTGCTTACAGCATACGCCAGGCTTTGCGCCGCTCCCACCGGGCACAAAAAATTGCAGAAGCCCCGCCCGCCTTTAGTAAACAGACCGAAAACACCCAGCCATAAAATTGCCGTCAGCAGCAGGCTGGAATTTAACGCAATAAAATAGCCTTGGGTATAATAATTCGCCAGTAAATCGAACACAAAGAAATTGCAATACGCACAAGCCAAAACGCCGTCGAAAAAAGGCACTAAGCAAAAGCCTGCCAGCATACCGTAGCGAACAGGCGCTATTTCCGTATGCCTGCGCCAGCTTATTTGCCAACGGCTGGGGACCAGCCTGCTGAGATATTCCGTAAAAGCTCCTGCCGGGCACAAGCGTCCGCAAAACACAGGCCCTAAAAGGCAGGCTGATAAAAGTAAAATCACCGTTCCCAGCACGCTTACCGCGCTGAACCGCAAGAATTTGCCATCCAACAAATGCTCGATAGGTATGCGGAAGCACAGGCTATGAATCGACATGGGCTGCCATATTCTGCGCAAAACTCTGCTCTATTACGATAAATTAGGGCTGATTACGCCAGAGGTAATCCTTGATAACGGCTATCGCTATTACAAACGTACGCAGCTTTTCCTGTTAGAGCTGGTCGTTACTCTGCGCCAGCTAAACGTGCCGCTGACGAATATTCAAGCCTATCTTAACCAGCGTTCGCCTGATAATTACCGTAAGCTTTTGGTTAAGCAGCAGCTTGCTATCTCGCAGGAAATAAAGCGTTTGCAGCAGCTTCAGCAAAAGCTGGATAATTATATAGACAAGCTGCAAACGCTGGAACAGCTGCCCTACGGCATTATCACCGAACAGCAATGCCCGGAGCAATATCTTTTCGTTACCAAAAGCTGTAAAACGCAGGATAATTTTAAAACTCGTTCGCTGCACGCCGCAAAGCTTTTCTTATCTCTGCGCGATAAGCTGCCCTTCAAGCAGCATGTATTTGGCTACATCGTAGATAAAAAAGCTCTTTTTGATACGGCCACCTTTCATAACATAGAATATTTTTATCCATTAGAAGAATGCCTGCCCAACGCCGCCTATCGCCTGCGTCCCGCAGGTACTTATCTTACATTATATTTTCAAGGCGTTTACATGTATAACAGCCAAAAATATTTGCAACAGCTGGGCGAATACTGCAAACAGCACGATTTAAAAGCGCTGTCCGACATTTACGTAACCAGCCTGCTTAATTATTGGACAACCACCAATACCGAAGAATACGCCTACCGCTTGGAGGTAAGGATAAAATAATAAGCGCACAAAAGCCGGAAGCTGACGCATATCATCAGCCTCCGGCTTTTACTTCCTATTAAATTATTATAAGTACCTATCGCTTGCTTTACGCTTTGGCTTCGCCTCACGCCAGCTTTACTGCGTCGGCGTTGAGCATAGGCAGCAGCTGCCCGTTCTTGCCGACGCGGTACAAACGCAAGCGCTCGATATCAGCCAGTTCCACCGGCAGCTGCAAAGCATACCGCTCGTTTAAAGCGTTCAGCAAATCCACCGCCTTCATGCTGCCAGTCGGCGTAATTTTGCAGTCAAAGGAAAAAACCGTATTTTCACCTTCGACAGTCACCGTCAAATGGGGGATATAAAACTTCACGTCGATTTCCTTAAAGCCGGCCTTCGTTTTCGGCGCAGCCTTTTTAAAGAGCAGCTGCGGCGCGGCGTTAAAGTCTGCCGCCGCCTCGCTGATGTCGGCAGCCCAAGGCAGCGTCACGCGGTACTCCGCTCCGGCCGCCTGGCTCATCAACGCCGCATGATGGGTATCCACCGCGTCCGCCGCCAGCACGCGAATGCCCCGGGGCAGCGCAGCGTCCAAAGCCTGTGCTGCCGCCAGCACCTCCATGGGCTCTGCTAACTCGATTTCAACAAATTCCGTATAGCTGACTACGCCCACGCCCAAAGCGGAGGCCAGGCTGAATTTCAAATGAGGATTAAAGCCCTCGGAATAAGCGGCAGGCAGCTTGGCGCGGCGAATGGCGCGCCCGATGGTGCGCACATATTCCAAATGGGAAATAAAGCGGATTTCCTGGTCCTTGGTTATTTGCATACGCAGCTTCATTCTGCCTTCGCCTCCTTCTGCCAATCGATAATTTTTACGCCCAGCTTTTGGCACACGCCGCAGCCGGTGCAGCTGCTGCGCCGACAGTCGTGGGTCAGCTGCTGCGCATAGGCCTTCTGCCATTCGTTCCACAAAAAGCGGCGCGCCACGCCCGGAGAAATATGCTCCCAGGGGAACACTTCATTTTCACCACGCTGGCGGGCAGCGTAAAAGTCCTTATCCAGCCCCGCCTCGCTGATGGCCTCCAACCAACGCTCATAGGAAAAGCAATCGCTCCAGCCGTCGAAACGCGCGCCCTTCTGCCAGGCCAGCAGCAGCGCCTTGCCTACGCGCCGGTCGCCGCGGGCAAAAACAGCCTCGATGATGCCGGTCTTGCCGTCGTGATAATTCAACGTCACGTTTTTGATCTTCTTGATTTCGTCCTTCAGCAAGAACTGCTTGCGGCGAATGGTTTCCAAATCGTTTTGCGCGAACCACTGAAAAGCTGTGTAAGGCTTGGGGACAAAGGAAGAAGCGCTCACCGTCACCTTGCAGCCCCGCTTGCCCGTAACCTGATAGTATTTATACTGCACCTTGCGCGCCAAATCGGCAATGGCCAGCACGTCCTCGTCGGTTTCATAGGGCAGGCCAATCATAAAGTACAGCTTGACGCTGTTCCAGCCCGATTCAAAGGCCGCGCCCACAGCGTTCATCAAGTCCTCCTCCGTGACGCCCTTATTGATAACGTCGCGCATCTTTTGACTGCCTGCTTCGGGCGCAAAGGTCAGGCCGCTCTTGCGCACGGCCTGCACCTCCTTGGCGATGGCCACGCAGAAGCTGTCGATGCGCAGGGACGGCAGGGATACGCTGACCCGCTCGTCCTTAAATTCTTCAATCATGCTGTGTACCATGGGCGCCAGGCAGGAATAATCGGCGCTGGACAGGGACACCAGGCTGATTTCGTTATAGCCCGTATTATCCACCAGCTTACGCGCCAAATCCTGCAAAACCTCCGGCTTGCGCTCGCGCACCGGACGGTACACCATACCCGCATGGCAGAAACGGCAGGCGCGGCTGCAGCCGCGAAAGACCTCCAGCATAATGCGGTCATGGACAATTTCACCAAAAGGCACGATAGGCGCAGTTGGGAAATCCACCGTATTCATATCCTTAACCACCCGCTTATACACCACGGGCGGCACGTTTTCCGCCAAGGGCACTACTTCCTTCAGCGTCATGTCCTCGTTGTACAACGGCTGATAGAAGCTCGGCACATAGATACCGTCAAGCTGCACGACCCGGCGCAAAAAGCCCATGCGTCCGCCACTGCGGCCGTTTCTTTTCCACTCCATATAGCAAGCCATAACCTCGTGCATAACCTCCTCGCCCTCGCCGATAATGGCAAAGTCGAAGAAATCCGCCAAGGGCTCCGGGTTATACACGCAGGGGCCGCCCACGATAACGAAGGGGTCGTTTTCGCCGCGCTCCTGGGTCAGCAAGGGCACGCCGCCTAAGTCCAACATATTTAAAATATTACTATAACTCAGCTCGTATTGCAGGGTAAAGCCCACAATATCGCACTGGCTCAAAGCTTTTTTTGTTTCCAGCGTGCGCAGGGGAATGCCGCGCTCCCGCATTTTGGCTTCCATATCTATCCAGGGAGCGTAAACACGCTCGGCCTGCACACCCTGCTGCCGGTTGAGCAGATGGTACAAGATTTTAAAGCCCAAATAGCTCATGCCCACCTCGTAGACGTCGGGAAAGGCCAGCGCGATGGTTGCCTCTACCTCCGCCTGCGGCTTGATAATGCTGCCAAATTCGCCGCCGGTGTAACGCGCAGGCTTCTGCACGCTGCTTAATATATCAATGGTCAAATCCTTCTCCATAAATCCTCCTAAAATTGCAGGTTCTGCTTGCGCACCTTAATATTCAGCAGCAAGGCCACCAGCATCAGATTAGTCGTCAGCGAGCTGACGCCATAACTTAAAAAGGGCAGGGGTACGCCCGTTACCGGCATAATACCGGCGGTCATGCCAATGTTGACCATCACATGGAACATGAACATACTGGTTACGCCCACCGCCAGCAGCGTGCCGAAATTATCGTCGGCGTCCAGGGCGATAGCGATGCCGCGCCAAATGATGATGGCATATAAAATGATGATGAACGCCGTACCGATAAAGCCAAATTCCTCACCGGCTACGGCAAAAATAAAGTCCGTATGGTTTTCCGGCAGAAAGTTCAGCTGGCTTTGCGTGCCCGCCAGCCAGCCCTTGCCCAAAAGGCCGCCGCTGCCGATGGCGATTTTAGACTGAATAACGTGATAGCCGCTGCCGAAGGGGTCCAGCTCCGGATTCAAAAAAACGCGGATACGGTTCTTCTGGTAATCCTTCAAAATCAGCCAGAATACCGGCAGCAGCGCCACAAAAAGCACACCCAGGCGAAAGAACCATTTATATTTAAAGCCGCTGACAAAAATCATGCCGACTAAAATAGCGATGAAGGTCAGCGAAGTACCTAAATCCGGCTGGCGCATAACCAAAATGAAGGGCACAAAAATATAAGCGAACACCGGAAGATAATCCTTAAAATTTTCCAGCCATTCAATGCGCTTATCCATAAAGGTTGCCAGACAGATGATTAAAAAGACCTTGGCAAATTCGCTGGGCTGAAAGGAAAGCGAACCAATTTGTATCCAGCGCTGCGCTCCCAGCTGGCTATGGCCGAACAGCATAACGGCTATCAGCAGCACTACATTAAAAATGTACAGCCTGCTGGCATAATTCTTCAGCATCCGGTAGTCAAAGGCAAAGGAAGCCGTAACCAGCAGCAGGCCAAAGGCCATAAACATGCTTTGGCGCTGCACATGCCAGGCCTTGCCCGTGCTTACGGCAAAGGAATGGGTGGCGCTGTCTATAAGCCCCAGGCCACAGCCCAACAGCAGGACTACGGCAGCGACGAGCCACCAATCCAGATTTTTCAGGATACGCTTAACGTCCATAACACCGCTCCCTCCCTACTGCTGCGCCTGCCGGACGCCGTCCGCCTGCTCCGGCGGGTCTTCGGGCATCCAGCCGCGTTCCTTGAAGAATTCCTCAAAGGCTTTATAAACTATGGGGCCGGCAGCCGTCGAGCCGAAGCCGCCCTGCTCCACAATGCAGACCACAACCAGCTCCGGGTCGTCCACAGGACCGTAGGCAACGAACAAGCCGTGGTCGCGTCCATGTGAATTTTCTGCCGTACCGGTTTTGCCGGCGATAGGCTTGGGCAGCCTGCTGAAATAAGAAGCCGTGCCGCCCTCCTGCGTGGTCGCGCTCATGCCCATACGCATATAGTCGATTGTCTGCTGGGAAACGTCGATATGCTTGCCCTCAGCCCTCTTAGGCTTGGCAAACATACTGCCGTCGGGATTAGTAATGCTGTCCACCAGATAGGGCTGGTACTTCATGCCGCCGTTAGCGACAATACCCAGCATTACCGCCAGCTGAATCGGCGTCGTCAGGTTAAAGCCCTGGCCGATGGCGGCGTTGAAGGTGTCGCCCAAGCGCCAGTCCTCGTCCCAAATATCGCGCTTTACCTGCTTGGAGGCCACCAGGCCCTTGCTTTCGCCCTCCAAATCTATGCCCGTAGGCTGACCAAAGCCATAAATGCGGGCATACTTAGCAATATTATCGATGCCCACGCGATAGCCCAGCTCATAAAAATACACGTTATCGCTCATGGCCAGCGCCTTGATGAAGGTCAGCCAGCCCAGCACCTCGCCGCCGGCGTTGCCCATGGTAGGTACTAAAGGATGAAAGCCGCCGTCATAAATGGGCTCGTCCAGCCGCACCTTATTCAGCTCAAAGGCGGCGCTGCCCGTAACTATCTTAAAGGTAGAACCGGGCGGATATTCGCCGCTAATAACCTTATTATTCAGCGGATAGCTTTCGTCATTGTTAATTTTATTCCAATCCTTGGAGGAAATACCATGTACAAAAAGGTTGGGGTCGTACCCCGGACGGCTGACCATGGCCCGGACTGCGCCGCTGCGGGGGTCCAGCGCCACTACGGCGGCAGCGCGGGCGCCGGAGGCAATACCGCTGCTGCGCAAGTAGGCCAAATGCTTATCCGTAAAATCCTCCAGCGCCTTCTGCAAACGGTAATCCAGCGTCAGGCGCAGGTTTTTGCCAGGCACAGGCTGCACGGAATCATAATGCTTTACCACGCTGCCGGCAACGTCCACCTCCTCCATAAAGGCTCCGTCTTCGCCGCGCAGGTATTTATCATAGCTCATTTCCAGCCCCGTCTTACCCACGATGCTGCCCTGGGTTACGTTTTTAAACAGCCCGTGCTCAATCTCGTAGGGACTGACCTCGCCCACATAGCCTAAAGCGTGTACCGCCAGCTCGTGATAAGGATAGGTACGGATGGGCTGCACCGACAGCATAACCTCCGGCATATAGCGCCGCTGCTCCTCGATGCGCGTTACCATTTCCGGCGACAAATTATTTTTAAGCATAATGGGCTCGTAATAATTAGCGCTGTCCTTGATTTTTTCCTCAATCTTTTCTACGGGAATATCCAAAAGAGCGCTCAAACGCTGCAAGGTTTCCGGCTTGTAATCGGCCTGCTTCTGCAGCACCACCGCATAGCCCGGCAGATTGTTGACCAGCTCATGCCCATCCTTATCGTAAATGATGCCGCGGGGAGCGATAATTTTGGACTGACGCAGGCGGTTGCCGTCCGACTGCTTGGAATAATAATCGCCGCGCCACAGCTGCAAATACACCATACGCCCCAGCAGCACGGCAAACAGCAGCAGGCACAGAGCCAGCATCGTCTGCAATCTTATTGTTTGATTTTTATTAAGCACGCCCTGCGCCTCCTTTCACGCCGCTTTATCAGTAGGAAATATCTTCCTCTTTTATCCACTCGTAAACGCGCTTTACCAGCAGCACCACCGGCGCTACCAAAAGCATATTGCCCAGAATATAGCCTAGGCTGTCTACAGCATAATCAAAAAAAATGCCCCAGCGGCCGCCGCTGCGCACCAGCTCCAGCCACCAGTAGCAAAAGCGCACACACGCGCTGCACAGCGCAATGGCCGTCATGTGAAAGGCCGCGTTGTCCTTGACTACCTTTTCCTTAGTCAGGCCGACCAAAAATCCCAGCGCCGCCCGTGTCAGCATATGATAGCCGAAAATTCCCACGGTCATAGCGTCCTGCAGCAGGCCCACGCCCAGCCCCGCCGCCATGCCGAAATATTCGCCGCGCACCATAGCGAAGGCATACAGCACCAGCAGCGGCAAATCGCAGGCCAGCCACCCGGTATAGAATACGGAGGCCGCTCCCTGTACCAGCAATAAAAGCAGAAACAGGACGGGCCAAATCAGTCTCCTCATTGTGCCTGTCCTCCCTGCGTTTCCAATTCAATTTTTTTCACCGGCGTAAAAGCCGTAATTACCAAAACATGCTCCACATCCGCTATATCGGCGGCGGCATGCACCTCGGCCTCCTGCAGCAGGCCCACGCTGTCCATACGGGTAGCCGTCACCGTACCAATCAGGATATCCGCCGGATGGCTGCCGCTGTAGCCGCTGGTCACGATAACGTCGCCCTGCCGGATATCGGCCTCACGAAAAATATGCTCTAAAAGCAGCGTATCGCCAAAGGCCGTTTTGCCGCCAATAACGCCCACAGCACGGGACCCGGCACGCAGCACGCGAGCGCCCACCTTAAAGCGCGGCGAATTGAGCAGCAGTACGCGGGCATAATCGTCGTAAACCTCGTCCACTACGCCTACCAGGCCGCCGTTGACCACAGCCATTTCCCGCCGCAGGCCCTTGTCCGCCCCGGCGTCGATATACATGCAGTCGCGCAAATCGCCGTAATTACGGGAAATAATCTTCGCCGCTACCACCGTTTGGCTTTGGTGCTGCTCCTTATAATCCAGCAGCGCCCGCAGCTGCAAATTTTCGGCGTAAATAGACGCCATCCGAATATTAGCATTGCGCAGCTGAATATTATCCTCTTTTAATTGTGCATTTTCACTTTGCATTACTGTCAGCGCTTTCCAGTAGCCCCGCAGGCTGTTGCCCGCGTTGCCGATACTGTTCAGCCCGCTTTCCGCCGGCAGCACCACCGCCGCTACGACGCTGTTGACCAGAGGGAAGCGGCTTCTTCCCGCCACGGCCATCGCCAGAAGCGACAGCAGGACGAAAACCGCCAGCACGCCCAGCATAAATTTTTTACTCATGCTGCTGCACCTGTTTATTTAGAAGTCATAAAGCCCTTACGGTAAACATCGATATTTTCCACGGCGATGCCCGTTCCCAAAGCCACGCAGTTCAGCGCTTCGTCGGAAACGAATACGGGCATGCCTGTTTCCTGCGAAATCAGCCGATCCAGATTGCGCAGCATGGAGCTGCCGCCGGTCATCACAATGCCGCGGTCCATAATATCGGCGCTCAATTCCGGCGGCGTACGTTCCAAGGTATTGCGCACAGCGTCCACAATCATGCTCACGGGCTCGTCCACCGCCTCGCAGATATGGTTGGCGTTGACCTCGATGTTTTTCGGCAGGCCGCTGAGCAAATCGCGCCCACGTACTTCCATAACCGCAGGGTTTTCCACCGGCATGGCGGTGCCGATTTCAATTTTAATATTTTCCGCCGTGCGTTCACCAATCAGCATATTAAAGGCTTTGCGGATATAACGCACGATTGCGCTGTCGATAGCGTCGCCGCCGCAGCGCACGCTTTTGCTGACTACGATGCCGCCCAAAGAAATGACCGCCACCTCGCAGGTGCCACCGCCAATATCAACCACCATGCTGCCGGTAGCCTCCTGCACGGGCATGCCTGCGCCGATAGCCGCAGCCATCGGCTCCTCGATAAGATAAGCCTCGCGGGCGCCGGCCTCAATGGTCGCGTCGATAACGGCGCGTTTTTCCACCTCCGTAACGCCGGAGGGCACGCCTACCAGAATACGTGGGCGCACAAAAGTACGGTTGCCCATAGCCTGCTTAATAAAATATTTCAGCATGGACTGGGTAATTTCGTAATCGGCGATTACGCCGTCCTTCATGGGACGAATAGCCACGATATTGCCCGGCGTGCGGCCGATCATGCGCTTGGCCTCCGCGCCGATAGCCAGCACCTCGTTAGTATCCTTTTCCACAGCCACTACCGAAGGCTCACGGATAATGATGCCCTTGTCCTTGCAGTGTACCAGCGTATTGGCCGTACCCAAATCTATACCCATATCGTCGGACATATTATTAAAAATGCTAAAATTAGGGAACGTAAATTTCATGCTTGCCTGTCCTCCTACGCCTCTAAGGCTCCTTCTTCCTGAAAGCTGTAATAGGTGCCGTCGCCGATAATCACATGGTCCAAAAGCGGAATGCCCAGCGTCCGCCCTGCCGCTGCCAAAAGCTGCGTCAGCTCGCGGTCCTCGCGGCTGGGGCGCGGTTCGCCCGACGGATGGTTGTGCGCCGCCACTATGGCCGCCGCTCCCTGCAAAATTGCCGGCTGAAAAACCTCCCGCGGATGCACCGGCGCGTTATCCAGCGTCCCTTCGGACACCAGCTGCGTACCTATTACTTTATTTCTGCTGTTCAATAAAACCACTATAAACTGTTCTTTTTTAGCGTAGCGCAGACGCGGCATTAAAAACGCTGCGCAGTCCTGCGGCCCGCTGAAATGAATTTTATCTAAAGGGCGGGCGGACGCAATGCGCCTGCCAAGCTCCAGAGCCGCCAGCACAGTAGCTGCCTTGGCCTGCCCCAGGCCCCTTATTTGCATAAGCTCGTTGATATCCCGAATTCCCGCCAAACGCCGGTACAAGCCGCCGTCAGCCGTCAGCTCGCCCGCCAGGGCCAAAGCCGATTTGTCCGCCGTGCCCGTTCGCAGCAAAACTGCCACCAGCTCCGCGTCGGTCAGCGCCTCCACGCCGCGCAGAAGCATTTTCTCCCGCGGCCTGTCCTCCAAGGGTATCTCTTTAATCGTTTTTTTGTTGTTAATATTGTCGATACTGCTGAAATCATTACTGCCGCGTAAACGGCAGGCCCTGCCTCCGCAGTTTTTAATCACCAGTCATGTCGGCTCCCAATTCCTTAAACATTTCGTACAGCATGGTCAAGGGCAGTCCTACTACATTATTGTAGCAGCCGTCGATTTTTTCTACCAGCAGCGCGCCCCTGCCCTGAATACCATAAGCGCCCGCTTTATCCAGAGGCTCGCCCGTAGCGACATACTCCCGGATTTCCTGTGCGCTCAGCCTGCGGAAAAGCACGCTGGTAGCGCAGTCTTTATACAGCTCCCGTCCGCGGTAACGCACCGCCACGCCGGTAATCACCGTATGGCTGCGACCGGATAAACGGTTCAGCATAGCCTCCGCTGCCGCAGCATCGGCAGGGTTGCCCAAAATATCCTCGTCGATAACGACTATCGTATCCGCTGCGACCACGGGAACAGCGTCCCCCTGCGCCGCCGCCACCGCACGGCATTTGCCGCGGGCATTATTCACGGCCACATGCCGCGCCTCCGCCGCTTTGCCGTCAGCCTCCGCAAAATCTGCGGGGCAAACCTGCACGCGGACGCCGACCTGCTCCAGCAAGGCCAGCCTGCGCGGTGAAGCCGAAGCTAAAACCACCTGCATCATTACGCTCCGTTCTAGCTCTTCCTGCTCATATCGATAACCATTTCCTCGGCCTGAATTTCAAAAATTACAGGCTGCCGTCCCTGACGCACAGCGTCGCGTCGGAAAATGCGGGCGTAGCTTACGGTTACTATCAGCCACAGCACCACGCCGCCGGCAATAAAGGGCAGCTTATCCATATGGAAAAAGGTCGCCAGGCTATTGCCAAAAGCCACGCCGGCCAGCACGCCGCCAAGAGGCAGACCGTACATAATCAGCTTAGCCTTGGTTTCGTCCATATCGCGATATTCGGCGCCAACGATATCCCCTGCCTTGGCGCCCACGGGATTCCAGCAATCAAGGTACTTAGGCAGGCCCGTAAGCTCGCTTTCCGTTTTATCAACCTTGACCTCGGCTCTTTCGCCGTGCTTCTTTACAACTATACCTCTAATTTCAGTCATGCGCTACAAACCCTTCCTTTATCAATATGCATGCACAAAAACATACCAGTAGCCAAAGCCGAAAACCACGCCGTAAATAGCAAAGAATACCAGCACGCCCTGCCAGCAGACGGGATAACCGAAATTGATATCCTCGCCGAAAATACCGCGGCGGTTAAAGAAGGTATATTTTTTGCGTTTTCTGAACCAGGCCAGCTTATTATCCGGCCCTACCAGCTTAGCCACAAGATAAATATACGCAAACGCGCCGAAAAAAACCTGCATAACCCGGGAGCAAATGGCCACAGGCGCTACGTTTTCCAAGCCTTCCATAAACTAAAACCTCCTACCGTAATTAAAGCTGAATGAATTTGTCCGGCATTTGTCTGCGCAGCTGCTGAATAAATTTATCGCTGCACTTAAACAGCAGCCCGGCCAGCTTATTTTTTTTGCCTTCAGTAAATACTAATAAACGTTGGGGATTATTGTCCAAAGAATTGTAACGATGAATATAATGGCTGATTTTCGTCTTGCGGAAAAAGCTCTTGACGTATTTGTCCGTAAAGCTTTCGGTACGCGTTAAATCCACAAAATAGCTGTGCTTGATAAAGCCCAAGCCGCTGGTCACGACCTCCAAGCGTTTATCCTTATACAGAATCAGCGTATACTTAAAGGCCACGCGCCAAACCCACAGCGCCAGCAAAACAAAATCCATGCCCCAGCCCAAAAGGTTAAAGCGCCGGCTTTCCTGAAGGCCCTGCCATTCGTAAACGAACAGGCAGCCGATAAGGATAAGCGCAGCTCCCGCAAAAATTTTCCTTTCAAAACCGGTACTGGATTCCTCACGATAGATTTCTTCCAAAGTATTCCCTCCATCTTTAACGTGTAACAACACTATTCCATTTTTAATCTTAATAATTATATCAAATTTCACAGCTAAAGCATATACCCAAAGCCGGTAAATAGCAATAAAAATGTGAATTTTAGCGCAGGCGAAAACGTACTGACGCCAAGGCTTTCGCGCCAATATAAATTGCTCAGAACAAGCGCCTTCGCCAAACGCCCGCTCATGGATTATACAAAATCATATGCAGAATAGTGGTTTCAGCTCCAATATTGCGATAGGAATGCCTCGTATCGCCCTTGAAGCGTATGCTCTCGCCTTTAGTTACGGAAAAGCGTTTATCTCCCGCTTCTATTTCCAGCGTTCCGCAAAAAATAGTAATAAATTCCGTCGTCCCCCGAAGATGCGGCTCGGACTGCAAATAGCTGCCCGGCTCTAATTCCAGGTAATAAACGGCAAATCTGCGGTTTTCATCATCCGGAAAAATAGAATAATTTTTTACCTTGCCGCCGTCCTCTAAAAGCGGCTGTATTTCAGAGGTTTTAACAATTTCATAGGGAACTTTGGGTCGAACCGTCAAAGCGTCGAACGGCACCTTCATTCCGTTGGATAATTTCCATAACGTAGAAATCGTCGGGTTGCCCTCGCCGCGTTCAATTTGGGCCAGCATACTTTTGCTGACGCCGCTTAATTTTGCCAATTCGTCCATGCTCAATTTATTTTCTTCCCTAAGACGCTTAATATTTTTGGCAACAATCATATTCATCGTATCCACAAAAAATTTACTCCTCTCTATTGACAATATAGCGCACTTATTATATCATTAAATCGCACACAATGTGATATATCGCACCGTTTGTTATATTATATAATTTTATTTTTAGCTTGTAAAGAACTATGCGCACCAATCTATGCCTAACAGCAGTTGACTGATACGGCATTCGACGCAATGCAAAAAAATTTTCAATGCTTGCCTGCGGCCTGTAATTGCAGCTATCGTCCCGACTGCTGTGATGCGCAATTAAATTTTCGTACGAGGTGATTAACATGTTTCCTGTATCTGATTTTTTAATCTATTGTTTTATTACCGCTTACACACCGGGGGCCAATAATCTTCTGTCCATGAACAATGCGGCGCGCTTGGGATTCAGAAGAAGCTATCGCTTCAATTTAGGAATTACCGCAGGCTTTTTTATTGTTATGAGCCTCTGCGCAGCCTTTAGCTCAGCTTTATATACCGCGCTTCCAAAGGTCAAAATCTTTATGCAGCTTGCAGGAGCGGCTTACATGGCGTACCTTGCGTGGAAGGTCTGGAAAACATCTTCTGATTTGAAAATGAAAAACAATAATGAAGCCAGCTTCCTTGCCGGAATGGTATTGCAATTTATGAATCCAAAAATTTACATTTATGCGATTACCGCCATGTCCCTTTACGTCCTGCCCGTATTTCATTCCCCGGCCGCTTTAATTTGCTTTACCATTATTTTGACAGTCATCGGAGCTTCCGGCACTTACGTATGGGCATTGTTTGGTTCCGCCTTCTGCAAATTTTTTGCCCGGCATCCCCAAGCCGTTAATTGCGTTATGGCGCTGCTGCTGTTATACTGCGCGGTATCCTTATTTTTCTGAAAAAATTCAATCTTAATTCTGTAACAAAAATTAAAAACGGCGGGACGAACGCACCGTCCCGCCGTTTACTACGTTATAAAATTCACCCTTTCCTTTCATTTTATAAAACGGCTCTTGTGAAAATCATCTATTGCGCAGTCAGATTCTGCAAAATTATTTCTAATTCTTTCTTCTGCATAATCGTGCCCCTTTCTATTCGCGTACCTGACCGCTGCCGCAGATAAGATACTTCGTCGAAGTCAGCTCCGGCAAAGCCATAGGCCCGCGGGCGTGCAGCTTCTGCGTGCTGATGCCGATTTCCGCGCCGAAGCCAAACTCGTTGCCGTCGGTAAAGCGAGTAGAGGCGTTGACGTACACTGCCGCTGCGTCCACCGTTTTCTGGAACAGCTGCGCCTGGCTGTAATCATTGGTCACGATACATTCGCTGTGGCCCGTGCCGTAGCGGGCAATATGCTCCATAGCCTCCTCGATGGAAGCGACAATTTTTACGGACAAGCGCAAATCGCCGTACTCCGTAGACCAATCCTCTTCGCTGGCAGGCACTACGGCGCCGTCCATTGCCTGCACCCCTGCGTCGCCGCGGATTTCTACGCCCGCCGCTTTATACTGCGCCAGCATGGCGGGCAAAAAACGCTCCGCAATATTGCGGTGTACCAGCAGCGTTTCCATAGCGTTGCATACGGAAGGACGCTGCACCTTAGCGTTGAAAGCAATCTTCACCGCCATCTCCACATCGGCGCTGGCGTCCACATAGGTATGGCACACGCCTGCGCCGGTTTCGATAACCGGAACGGTAGCGTTCATCACCACGGTCTTAATCAGGCCTGCGCCGCCGCGGGGAATGACCACGTCCACCAAACCGTTAAGATGGATTAAATCGCTGACGGCCTGACGGTCGCTGGTGTCGATAAACTGAATGGCTCCACCCGGCAGCCCCGCCGCTTCCGCAGCCTGCGCCAACACGGACGCCACCGTCTTATTGGATTCCATGGCCTCACTGCCGCCCTTCAAAATTACGGCGTTGCCTGATTTCAGGCACAGCCCCGCAGCGTCCGCCGTTACATTGGGACGGGCTTCGTAAATAATGCCGATAACGCCCAAGGGCATGCGCACCTTAGTGATCTGCAAACCGTTAGGCAAAGTTTTGCCGTCCACTACGTTGCCCACCGGGTCGGGCAGCGCCGCCACCTGACGCAAGCCGTCGGCCATACCGGCGATACGCGCTTCCGTCAGCTGCAAACGGTCCAGCATGGAACTGCGCATGCCTTTAGCCCGCGCCGCTTCCATATCTTTTTCATTAGCCGCTAAAATTTCCACACAGCCTTTTTCCAAAGCCGCCGCCATCGCCAGCAGCGCTTTATTCTTTACGGCGGTTCCCGCTACGGCCAGCTTAGCCGCAGCCTTTTTCGCCGCCTGAGCCTTGCTCTTTACTAATTCATAAGTTTCCATCTGCGTCGCCCACCTTCAAATTTATTGCAGGATAACGAGATCGTCGCGGTGAATGACCTCGTCATAATTTTTATGACCTAAAATATTGGCGATATCGCCGGACTTACAGCCTTTGATTTTCGCCAGCTCCTCCGAAGTATAATGCACCAAACCGCGGGCCAGCTCGTGGCCCTCCCTATCGATAACGCTGACGGTGCTGCCTGTCTGGAAGCTGCCCACCACCTCGTACACGCCTGCGGGCAGAATACTGCAGCCTCCGGCCTTGCGGATAGCCTTGGCGCAGCCGTCGTCCACCACGATGCTGCCCTGAATCTGCGCGCCGAAGGCCAGCCAACGCTTGCGGAACTGCAAACGGTTTTCGCGGCTGACGAACAGCGTACCCAGTTCCTCGCCCTGCAAAATTCGCGGAATAGCGTTCTTTTCCGTGCCGCTGGCAATCACCAGCTGAATGCCGCTGTTAGTGGCCGCCTTAGCCGCCTGAATTTTCGTCGCCATGCCGCCGGTGCCGCGGGCCGAGCCTACGCCGCCGGCGCTGGCCTCTACCTCCGGCGTTATTTCCAGTACCGTGGACACCAGCTTGGCGTCGGGGTGTGTAGCCGGGTTAGCCGTGTACAAACCGTCGATATCCGAAAGAATAATAACTAAATCGGCGTCCACAATACCGGCCACCAGCGCCGACATATTATCGTTGTCGCCAATTTTCAGCTCGTCCAGCGCCACCACGTCGTTTTCGTTAACCACGGGGATAACGCCCTGCTTAATCAGCTCCATAAAGGTATTGCGGGAATTGGTATAACGATGGCGGTCGATGGCTTCCATGCGGGTAATGAGTACCTGCGCCACAATCTGCCCGTAATCGGCAAAGATTTTTTCATAGGTGTGCATCAGCACGCCCTGGCCCACGGCGGCGGCAGCCTGCTTGCCGGGAATAGTAGCCGGCTTGGCAGGCAGCCCCAAACGGTCCACACCCACGGCCACCGCACCGCTGGATACCAAAATCATTTCCTTGCCCTGGTTCTGCAAATCGCTGATTTCCCGCGCCAGTCTGTCTATCTGGCTAAAATTGCGCTTGCCGTTGGCGTAAGTAATCGTACTTGTGCCAACCTTTACCACAATGCGTTTGGCCTTGCGCAAAGCCTCGCGGTATGCCTTCCCCTCATTCATAGCCCTTTGCTCCTTATCAATTATTATCTTTATAATCGAAAACCATATCGCGGATACGCACCGTCTGGCCTTCCTCCACGCCTTTTTCCTTCAACGCTTCGTCGATGCCCAGTCGCTTCCAAATCAGCTGGAAGCGGTACAGCGCCTCATCGTTGTCAAAATTGGTCATAGCTACCAGTCGCTCGATATTTTTGCCGCGCACCTCCCAGTCCGTATCGTTGCCCACAACTATTTCATAGCTGTCCGGGTCGATTTCGTCGAAGCGCGCCAGATTTTCCTCGTCTTCTTCCGGAACGTACTGCTGCAGCAAATCGTAAGCCTTAAACATAAGCTCCCGCAAGCCGTCGCCGGTTGCGGCGCTGGCCTTGCAGATTTCGTAGCCCTTTTCCTCCACATACGTCTTCAAGCGCTCATAATTTTCCTGCGCGTCCGGCAAGTCCATTTTATTAGCCACAACAAGCTGCTTACGGCGCGCCAAACGCTCGCTGTATTCCGCCAGCTCGTTGTTAATCTTATCAAAATCATCCAGCGGGTCGCGTCCGTCCACGCCCGCCACGTCCACAATATGCAGCAGCACCTTGGTACGCTCCACATGACGCAAAAAGTCATGGCCCAGGCCCACGCCAGTGTGCGCGCCTTCAATCAGGCCGGGAATATCCGCCAGCACAAAGCTGCGCTCCTCGTCCAGACGCACCACGCCTAAAACCGGGGACAGCGTCGTAAAATGATAGGCCGCAATTTCGGGGCGGGCAGCGCTGACCTGCGCGATAATGCTGGACTTGCCCACGCTGGGGTAGCCCACCAGGCCCACGTCCGCCAAAAGCTTGAGCTCTAATTTCAGCCAGCGGTTTTCGCCCGGCTCGCCCTTTTCCGCAAAGGTCGGCGCACGGTTGGTGCTGGTCACATAGCAGGCGTTGCCCTTGCCGCCGCGTCCGCCTTTGGCAGCCACATACTGCTGGCCGTCCTCCACCAGGTCGGCCATTACCGTACCGGTGGCGTCGTCGCGCACCAGCGTACCCATGGGCACCTTAACGTAAACCGTATCGGCGCGCATACCGGTGCAGTTCTTCGTGCCGCCCTGACCGCCGCGCTTAGCCACATATTTGCGCTTATAGCGGAAGTCGATCAGCGTATTGAGATTTTTATCAGCCACCAAAACCACGTCGCCGCCGCGTCCGCCGTTGCCGCCGTTCGGGCCGCCCTTTTCCACAAATTTTTCCCGGCGAAAGCTGCTCATACCGTCGCCGCCGTCGCCTGCTTCTACATAAATTCTCGCTCTGTCAATAAACATGATTCTATTCTCCTATTGCCGGATTTAAAATTACTTATAGCTGGTAATATTATACCATGTCGACCGCGGCTCTGTCATCGTCTTCGACTCGCCAATCGCCGGGTGCCAGGTATAAGTTGTACCACAAGGGCATCTGCTACAGCCGCATCTGATTCAAAAAATTCAAGCTGTTAAGCTGCTTGTCCGTCTGAAAAAAAATAAATTTATACAGCAGCCGTTCCAGCGCCATCAAATCACCGCCGCGCACCGCAAAGAGCGCAGGCCTGGCAAAATCCAATCGCTCCAGCCACTGCCACAACCGCCGCGTACCGTCGCCGCAGGGCTCCAGTCCCTCCCCCGCATAAACGGCGCGGCAATCGGCGCACAGCGCGCCGCCCTGCAGCGGACTGAACCAGGCATCTTCGCCTGCGCTGAGCTCCCTGCCGCAGCCCACGCAATGGCTCAGCTGGGGCGCAAAGCCCGTCAGTCCCAACAGCTTGATAGCAAAGGAAAGCACCACCAGCCGCGGATTGCGTTTAGTTAAGGTCGCCAGCGTTTCCCTGAGCAAAGCGTACAGCTCCTCCTGTGGCTCCCTGTCCTCCGTCAGCACAGCGGTAAGTTCCGCCGCCACCGCGCCGTAAGCCATCTGCTGCATATCAAAGGCCTGAGGCAGCCGCACCAGCTCGCAGCTGCGCAGCTTATCGATTTTCTGTCCCTGCTGCACCTCGATATTGAGACAGGCGAAGGGCTGTAACAACCGCCCCTGCACATTTTTCACATAACGGGCGCCGTAAGCGATAAAACGCAGCTTGCCGTATTTTTTTGTAAAGCAGACCACATACTTATCCGCCGTCTGCCAATGTCTTACATGCAGCACCACCGCTTCGTCCTGCAAAAGCTCCCGCTCGTTGTCCGTCATTTCAACCTTCTTCGGGAAAAATCCCTTCGTCAATCAATTTTATTTTTATCAGCCGCACTCTGACGCTTTTCCGGCAAAGACGCCGCCTGCACCCGCAGCACGCGGAAGCCCTCCGCTTCGATTACCTTAAAGCAGTACGCTCCCACAATCACCGCGTCGCCCACCTGGGGCTGGCGTCCCAAAAGGCCGAAGACGTAACCGCCGATGGTATCCTCCTCTGCCTCGTCAAAGGTCAGGTGCAAAAGCTCGCCGATATCGTCCAGCAGCACCATGCCGTCAAATTCGTAACCGCCGTCCGCCAGCTGCACCACGTCCTCCGGCTCCATGGCCTCATGCTCGTCCTGAATTTCGCCGACGATTTCCTCGACTAAATCCTCCATCGTAATGAGTCCCGCCGTGCCGCCGTATTCGTCAGCTACCAGCACCATCTGCACATGACGCTGCTGCATCAGGCGCAAGGCCTTGGCCACGGGCATAGCTTCGGGAATAACCACGATGGGCCGCATCAGCCGCCGCAAATCATTCTGCTCCTCGCCGCCAATAGTCAGCAAATCGCGCACATGAATCGTGCCGATAACGTTATCCTTATCTTCAACGCACAAGGGATAGCGCGTGTGGCGGCTGCCGCGAAATTTTCCGCTAAGCTGTCGCCAACAAAAAGGCAGATCATATCCTGCCGCGGCACCATCACCTCGCGGGCTACCCGGTCGGCAAAATCAAAAACATTATCGATCATTCTGCTTTCAAGCTGGTCTATCTGTCCCTTCTTTTCGCTGGCGCTGACAATGCGGCGCAGCTCGTCCTCGCTGCGGGCTATGTCCTCCACCGGCCGGGCGATATGCAGCAGCCTGCGCAGCGCCGCCGAAGCCTTGCTGGAAACCCACACCAAGGGATACAGCAGATAATGCAAAAAAATTACCGGATACACCGTAGCCGCAGCGGCCCGTTCGCCGCTGACCGCCGCCCAAGCCCGCGGCACCAGTTCGCCCCAGACCACATGCAGCAAAATAACAAACAGTACGCTGCCCAGCCAGGCCAAAGGCAGCTCTAGGCCCAAGCCTTCATGCAGCAGCAGCGCAAAAAAGCGGCCGCCGAAAATGCCCAGCAGTACGGTGGACGCCGTAATGCCCAGCTGCACGGCGCTCAAATAGCTTTCCTGCTTGTCCAAAACGCGCACAGCCAAAGACGCGCGCGAAGACCCGCCTTGAGCAAGCTCCTCCAGCTTGCCCTTGCGCGCCCGCATCAAACCATATTCCGCAATTACAAAAAAGCCGTTTAATAAAACTATCAGCAGCACCAAAACGATTCTCCACAAGCTGCCGATAGCGGGATCGCCGTCGATAGGTCATCACTCCTTTGCCAATTTACAAA
This sequence comes from uncultured Phascolarctobacterium sp., assembly GCF_905212365.1. Classification (GTDB taxonomy): domain Bacteria; phylum Bacillota; class Negativicutes; order Acidaminococcales; family Acidaminococcaceae; genus Phascolarctobacterium_A. The sequence continues at coordinate 32,831 of NZ_CAJMEH010000001.1, read as the reverse complement.
ATAATTTAACGAATATTATAGCCAAACTGCTTCAACGCCTTGTCCTGATTGCGCCAATCAGGCTTTACCTTAACCCACAAATCTAAAAACACCTTGCAGTACAATAAAGTTTCAATATCTGCGCGGGCCTGCTGCCCGATTTTTTTCAAAAGGCTGCCTTTCGCGCCAATCACGATGCCCTTTTGAGAATCGCGCTCCACAAAAATAGTGGCGCGGATATAAACGCTTTCGTCCTCTCGTTCCTTAAACTCCTCCACCTCAACGGCTACGGAATGAGGGATTTCGTCACGCGTCAGGCGCAGCACCTTTTCGCGAATCATTTCCGCAGCAATAACGCGCTCCGGCTGATCGGTCAGCACATCGTCGGGGAAGTAGGCCGGGCCTTCGGGCAACAGCCTGGTAATTTCGCTCACCAGGCCGGGAAATTCCCCGTCGTTTAACGCGGACACCGGCACGATAGCGGCAAATTGATAAAGCCTGCTGTACTCGTCCATAATCTTAAACAGCTTGCTCTTATCCTGCAATTTATCTATTTTATTAACCACCAGAATAACCGGCGTTCTTACCTTGCGCAGCAGCTCTAAAATATAATCCTCGCCCGGACCGCGTTTTTCCGCCGCGTCGACGACGAATAAAATTACGTCCACCTCCTGCAGGGTGCTTTCAGCGGTGCGCACCATATACTCGCCCAGCTTATGATGGGGCTTGTGAATCCCCGGCGTATCCAAAAACATAATCTGCGCGTTGTCCGTATTCAGAATGCACATAATTTTATTGCGCGTAGTCTGCGGCCTGTCGGACATAATGGCAATTTTTTCGCCGATCAGGCTGTTGGTCAGAGTGGATTTGCCCACGTTAGGGCGCCCCACCATGGCGGCAAAACCGGCGTAATGCTTCGCTTGCGTATCTATGCTAATCAACTCCTATAATGAAAATCCGTAGGGCAGAAGCTCCTCCGGCGTACAAATTTTAATATCGCCCCGGAGATTGCCCAAAATTATGGTTTTTATTTTAAATTCGCTCATCACCTGACGGCAGGCGCCGCAGGGAGCCACGGGCGCAGGCGTGTCCGCCACTACGCATAAAGCCTCCAGCTGCCGCTGGCCTGCTCCAACCGCCGCAAAAATGGCGTTGCGTTCGCCGCAGCAGCACAAGCCGTAGGAAGCGTTTTCCACATTGCAGCCGCTGTAACATTTTCCGTCGGCGCAGCGCACCGCCGCCCCCACCGCAAAATGCGAATAAGGCGCGTAGGCATGCTCCCTGGCTGCCAGCGCCAATTCATACAGCTTCCGCTGTTCCCCGGCAAGATTTTCCGCACGCATATCCTGCATTTTACCGGCCTCCTCAATGCCTTCCCGTAGGATGGTCAAAATATTCCTCGGATAAATTAATGGCCCGCAGCGCTTCCTCTTCCTTAGCGCGCATTTCGGCCTTTTCCTCCTCTGTCATATGGTCGTAACCCAAAAGGTGGAACATACCATGCACTGCCAGATAGGTCATTTCTCTTTCCAGACCGTGCCCGTATTCCTCAGCCTGGCGCAGCGCCGTTTCCGCCGAAATAATAATATCGCCGTAAAGATGTTCCTGCAGCTCCCCTTCGTCAAAATTCAGCTCCGGCTCGCCGCAGTCCTCGCAGTCCTCGTCCAAAGCGAAGCTAAGCACGTCCGTAGGCTTATCCATGCCGCGGTACTCACGGTTCAGCGTGTGAATTTCCCCATCGTCCACAATGGTCACGTCCACCTCGGACTCCTGCGGCAAAGCGTTGAGCCGGGCAACGGCTGCCAGCCCTTCCTGCAGGCGCTGCAAAACCGCGTCCGTCAATTCTATTTTATCCTGAGCGTTTTCTAAATTGATAATCATTTTTTACTCCTGTTTTAAAGGCTGCTGCCGCTTTTCAAAAGCCTCGTAAGCTTTAATAACGCTGCCCACAATCTCGTGGCGCACCACGTCGCGCTCGTCGAAGCGAATAACGCCGATGCCCGGCACGTCGCCTAAAATTTTCGCCGCGTCCTTCAGCCCGCTGTTCTTACCGCCGGGCAAATCTATCTGCGTAATATCGCCGGTAATAACCATTTTGCTGCCGAAGCCAAAGCGGGTTAGGAACATTTTCATCTGCTCCGGCGTAGTGTTCTGCGCTTCATCCAAAATAATGTAAGCATCGTTCAGCGTGCGTCCGCGCATATAAGCCAAAGGCGCTACCTCTATCGTTCCCTTAGCCAGATACTTCTGAAAGGTTTCGCTGCCCAAAAGGTCGTACAGACCGTCGTACAAGGGACGCAGGTAAGGGTCCACCTTATCCTGCATATCGCCCGGCAAAAAGCCCAGCTTTTCACCGGCCTCCACCGCCGGCCGCGTCAGAATAATGCGCTCCACCTCTTTTTTCTTCAGCGCCGCCACTGCCATAGCCACGGCCAAGTAGGTCTTGCCCGTGCCCGCAGGCCCAATTCCCAGCGTAATGAAGCTTTTGCGAATTGTTTCCACGTACTGCCACTGCCCCAGAGTTTTGGCCTTAATCTGCCGCCCGCGGTTGTTGACGATAATCGTATCGGCGTACATGCGGTGCAGGCTGTCTAGGCGTCCCTCCTTAACCATATAAATGCTGTAGCGCACATCGTGGCTGGTCAACGGCAATCCCTGACGGTACAAGAAGAGCAGCTCCTGCAGCAGCCGCCCCAAGGCGGCCGCTTCCTCCGCCTCGCCGCTGACGCTGATAATATTTCCCCGCGCCACTAAGGTGCAGCCGGCAAAAGCGCCGCGAATAATACGCAAAAGTTCGTCGTTCTTACCGCAAATGCCTACCATTTCCTGCTGGTCGTGGGTCTGTAACTCAAAATTATTCGTCAAGCTCTTTCCTCCCGCTTATCGCTTTTCAATGGTAATCTTTTTGATAATTACCGGCGTTACCGGCTTATCCGCCGCGTCGGTTCTTACCTTGCCGATCCTGTAAACCACGTCCATGCCCTTGGTAACCTTGCCGAAGACTGCATGCTTGCCGTCCAGCCAGCTGCATTCGCGCAAAGTAATGAAGAACTGGCTGCCGCCGGTGTTGGGGCCCGCGTTAGCCATGGACAGTACGCCGGGGCCGTCGTGCAGCAGCTTGCTGCTGAATTCGTCCGCAATTTTATAGCCGGGTCCTCCGGTGCCGTCGCCCTTGGGACAGCCGCCTTGAATCATAAAATTATCGATTACCCGGTGAAAGGTCAGCCCGTCGTAAAAGCCCTGCTGGGCCAACTTAATAAAATTAGCGCTGGTCTTAGGCGCGTAATCCGTCGCCAGCTTAATTTCAAAATCGCCCATACTGGTGCTGAACACCGCCGTAGCCGGTTCTGCCTTGACCGCTTTCTTTTCCTGCCCGCAGGCGGTAAGCCCCACTGCGCACAGCAGCAGCATACATATCACAAGAATTTTTTTCATTATTACAAGCCTCCAAAAAAAATATACTTTGATAAGTTCATTATACCACAAGGGCATATGTTGTACATCATCTCTGCGTTCGCCTTCGGCTCCGCAATCGCTGTGTACAACATTATACCACGTCTACCGCGGCTCTGTCAGCGTTTTCAACGCGCTAATCGCAAGCTAAAAAGAAAAAAGCCAGGTTCCGCAGAGCCCAGCCTTCTCTTTTTCATTTTCTTTTTCGCTTACCAAATCAGCGCCAAGGTTCCGGCTGTAATCAGCAGGCCGCCGATAATAGTTTTCAGCGTCGCCGCTTCGCCTAAAATAAAAAATGCCAGAACCATCGTGATGACCACGCTGAATTTATCCACCGGCGCTACCTTGCTGGCCTCGCCAATCTGCAAAGCATAAAAATAGCACAGCCAGGATAAGCCCGTCGCCACGCCGCTAAGCGTTAAAAACAGCCAGCTGCGCGCGCTGATATCCGCGATTTGCTGATGCTTGCCCGTAGCGAAAACTATAAGCCAGGCCATAACCAACACCACAACGGTGCGGATGGCCGTCGCTAAATTTGAATTAACATTCTCCATCCCGATTTTCGCCAAAATGGAAGTCAAAGCGGCGAACACCGCCGACAGCAATGCAAAAACTGCCCACATATGATCATCTCCCAAATTATAAAATACCCTTCCTTTCTGAAATGCAGCTGTATTTCAAAAAAAGAAGGGTAATTTTTCCGCTTTTACAAGGCCTGCGCCGATTTTAATCAACAGTATTTACTAAGCTGCCGATTTTTTCAATGCGGCAAACAATTTCGTCGCCGTGGCGCAAGAACACCGGCGGCTTCATACCCATGCCCACGCCTGCAGGAGTGCCGGTGGCGATAATCGTTCCCGCTTGCAAGGTAATGCCTTGGGACAGCTCGCTGATCGCGCCGCAGACAGTTTGTATCATGCAGCTGGTATTGCTGCTTTGACGCAGCTGGCCGTTAACCGTACAGCTGATGTCCAGCTTCTGCTCGTCGCCGATTTCGTCCGCCGTCACTATGCACGGCCCCATGGGCGTAAAGCCGTCCAGACTTTTGCCCAAATACCATTGCTTATGGCGGGTCTGCAAATTGCGGGCGCTGATATCGTTAATAATAGTATAACCGAAAATATACTCCCGCGCTTCCTCCGCAGTTACGCCCTTGCAGTCGCGTCCCAGCACCACGCCCAGCTCGCATTCATAATCCAGACTGTCCACCAGCCCGGCGTAAGCTGGCACCGCTTCGCCGCAGGCCGTCGCCCGATTGACGCGCTTGGAAAAATAAATAGTGTAAGGCCGTTCGCCGCCAAAGGCTTCGTCCGAAAAATGCCCCGCCTCGCGGGCATGCGCTTCGTAATTGATGCCCAGGCAAATAACGTCCTGCCGCGGCCGCACGATGGGCGCGCACAGCTTGACGTCCGCCAAATTTACGACGGCTCCCTGCAGTACGTCGTCATTAGCCGCCAAACGGTTTAAAATTTCGCGCACCGCGTCAAAATTTTCGATAAGCTCCTGCATATCGCGCAGCTGCAGCTCCGGCGCCAGCCGTGCTAGGCGCTGCAATCTGTATACCGTGCCGCCTTCGCTAAAGGCCAATAAAATTTCTTCCTTATTATTTATTTCCGCTGTATAGAACCGCATAATAGCCTCCTTTATTTATTCCAGCTCCAGGCGCCCTCCCACATAATGCTGCGGTAGTTCGCCAAATCCGTAGCGCCCTCGGTGGAAATGCACAAAATCACAGCGTCGCCGTCCAGCGCCAGCTGCCGTTTCAGCCCGCTCAATTCCCGCTCCCTCAGAGCGGCAGCCGCCAGGCCCAGCCCCGCTGCGCCGCTTTCGCCGGAAATCACCGGCGCATCGCCGCTCACAGGATTGCCCAAAACGCGCATTCCCAAGGCTGCAACCTCGTCCGGTACGGCGGGAAAAACATCGGCGTGCGCCGCCAGCTGCCGCCAACCCAAACTGCAGGGCTCGCCGCAGCACAGACCCGCCATAATGGATTGCAAATCGCCGCCTACCGTATGCAGCGCGCCGTCGGCAGCCTGCGCCGTTTTGTGCAAGCAAGCCGCGTTCAGCGGCTCCACAATAATAATCTCAGGCAAATCATCTTTATAATAATCCGCTAAAAAACCTGTTACCGCTCCAGCCATCGCGCCCACGCCCGCCTGCAAGAAAACGTGGGTCGGACGCACATCGCCCAAAGCGGCCAGCTGCTCCGCAATTTCATAAGCCATAGTCGTATAGCCCTGCATAATATGCAGCGGTATTTCCTCATAGCCCTCCCAGGACGTATCCTGCACCACAATGCCGCCATGCTTGTCCGCATAACGCCGCGCCAAACGCACTGCGTCGTCATAATTCACATCGGTTATTTCCGCTTCCGCTCCCAGGCTGCGTATATTATGCAGGCGCTCCTGAGCCGAGCCCTTAGGCATATAAACCACGGCCCGCTGCCCTAATTTTTGCGCCGTCCAGGCTACGCCCCGCCCGTGATTACCGTCCGTAGCCGTCACAAAGGTCAGCTGCCCCAGCCGCTCCCTTACCTGCGGCGAGGTCAGCAGCTCATAGGTCATATCCTCTATGCCCAGCCCAAAAATTTTGGCAATTTCCCAGCCGATGGCGTAGCTGCCGCCCAAAACCTTGAATGCGTTCAGCCCGAAGCGTTTACTTTCGTCCTTTACAAAAATATCCCGCACGCCCAAAGTCCGCGCCAAATTTTGCAGCCGCACCAGCGGCGTAAAAGCATATTCTGGAAAGCTGCTGTGAAAAGCGCGCGCCCTGCGTGCCTGCTCCCAGCCGAAGTCCGCAGTGGGAGCAGCCGCCTTTGGCCGCCAGCGCACCGTTTTAATTTCTTTCATTATTATTGCTCCTTCGCCAGCAAATAGCCCATAACGATGCCTGCGTCCCGGTACAGCAGCTTACTGGTGCTGGCAGCGCAGGTTTCGTTCAGGAAGCGCTGCCAAGAGCGCAGCATACTCTGCCGTACTAACTGACGTCGCAGCTTTTTCGTATTTTCTCCGGCCTTGGCAAAAAATTTGCCGCTGTTCAGCCGCGCCAGCGCACAGATATTTTCCGCCGCATTTTGCGCCGCGTCATCCTGCCCTACTTCCGTCAGCAGCTGCCAGGCCTTAATGCAGCTGCGAGCCGCCTCGCCGCCGCTTTGCTCATCGTCGTGCAAAGGCAAATTATACAGCCAGCCGCTTACAGCATAAACCACAGCCGTCAGCTCGCCCCGCCGCGCCATGTCCTGCACGTCCGTTGCCGCAGTGTCCACGGCCTGCGCCAGCTTTTTCGTCAGTGCACAGCGTCCCAAGGCCGGCCGTCCCTGCTCGTACAGCCCGCTCCACAGCTTCTGCAAAGCCCGCAAGCTGCGCAGCCCGTCCACCTTCTGCAAGCAGGCTGCCAACAGCTCTGCGCCCTGCGCCTCCGCAGCGGTCAGCTCAGTTCCCACAGCCGCCAAGCTGCGCAGAGCCGCCAGCTGACGGCGGGCTTCCTTCAGCAAAGCGTCGCCAGCCTGCTCCCGCAGCTGGTTCTGCAAATCCAGCAAAACGCCGCCGCACTGCTGCGCCGCCTGCAGCAGCTCCACCCGCACCGGGCCGCCGCCCATTTTACTTTTACTTGCAGGCTCGTTCGCAGTCATGCCGCACAACGCCAAGCCGCGGGCAAATTTGCTGCGCTTTTCGGCAAATAAAGGCACCGCAGCAGCCAGCTTAGCGGCAAAAGTCAGCAGCGCGCCGGTTTCGCCCTCCAATAATTCAATTTCTATTTCATCTATCTTCTCGCTGTTTTTTCCGGCGGTAATTTTGCCGTGGTCGATAGCCAGCTCTGCCGTCGCGCCGTCCAAATCCAAAATATAGGTCGTGCGCTGCACCGTCACCGTAAACATTTTCTGTACGCCCTCCGGCGCCAGCTCGTTTAAATCCACGTCCAGTCCCAGTTCCATAAAGCCATCCAATACGGGCTTCGCCGCAGGCAGCGGCAGATTCAGCTCCCGGCGCTCGCTTAGACCGGCGCTGTTTTGCAGCGAGGTTTTCACCGTCGCTTCATAAGTTCCGTCGCCCTTATCCCGCACGCGGTAGGCAATGCCGTTATCCTTAAAAGCCCAATCGGCCGTGTCGTAATAGCTGCTTATCAAACGGCGCTTGCGGCAGCTTTCCGGCCTGACAGCCGCGCTGACAAAATCCAGCCCCAGCAGCTTTTTCAAATCCGCCTTGCTCACTAAAAGCTTCAATTCGATTTCCGTATTCTTATCCATAACCATCACTTGCCTTTCCAATATTTTTTCCAGCCCGCGACGACGTTTGCGCCGCTGCGGCGCTGCCACCACACAAGCGGGACGCCGAAAGCCAACAGCGTTATTACGAGCGCCGCGTAAAAGCGCGTCGTGCCAAAGGAATCAGCCAGAAAATTATAAGCCACGGCTCCGGGCAGCATCCCCAAAACTGTAGCACCGCCGTAAATTTTAAAAGGCAGGCGCACGCTGCCGGCAATAATGCTCACCGGGTCGTAAGGGAAAATCGGCACGGTGCGCAGCCACAGCATTTTCGTAAAGCTTCCCTCGCCCACAAGGTACGACGCCAGCCTGTCGCCTACGCTGCCGCCAAAATTACTGAACAGCCAGCTGCCGCCGCCAAAGCGCCCCAGCAAATAACAAAAGCTGGCGCAGCCAAAGCCGCCGCAAAGCAAAAACACAACGCCCCACCACGGGCCGAACAGCACGCCCGCGCTCAAATTCAATATTAAAGTAGGAAATAATAACAGCGGGCGAATAGTGTATACGCCGACGTAAATCAGCGGCGCCCAAACGCCGAAGCCGATTACCCACCGCCGCACATCCTCCGCCGAATGCGGGTGAGGGTTATACGGCGACATATATAAAGCGTACACTATCGCGCCCAAGAGCAGCGCATACGCCGCCAGCCGTAATATAATATACAAGCTTGTTTTCTTCATATAAAATCCTTTCCTGCTTGTCCGTTCAAATTTATTATAAAGCCATTGACGCCCGATATGCAAGCCGCAAGCCGATTTTCTGCAAAATTACTGTAACGTAAGATGATAAAAATGTGAAATGCCTTGACATAAGCCTACCCTTCGATATAATTAAGATAAAGTTTGCTTTACGAAATAAACCGTCAAGCAACGACAAGAATTTGGGAAAGAGGGAAAACATTATGATTTTTAAATTTGAAGCGCAAGCTCCAAAAATCGATGAAAAAGCCTATGCTTTCAATACCGCTACCCTTATCGGCAAAGTAGAAATCAAAGAGTACGCCAGCATTTGGCCGGGCGTAACCATTCGCGGCGACGTCAACCGCATCGAAGTCGGCCGCTACAGCAATATTCAGGACAACAGCGTGCTGCACGTAGCGGATAATTATGCCTGCATCGTCGGCGATTACGTTACCGTCGGTCACTGCGCGCTGCTGCACGCCTGCACGGTAGAAGACCACTGCCTCATCGGTATGCACTCCACCGTTTTGGATGGCGCGGTTATCGGCCGCGGCTCCATCGTAGCCGCAGGCGCGGTAGTCACCAAAGGCACGGTTGTGCCGCCGTTTTCTTTAGTAGCAGGCGTACCTGCAAAAGTCATCAAAAAGCTCGACGAAAAAGGTTTGGACGCTATCCACGCGCAAGCGCTCAAATATAAAACCCTGTGGACCGAACGCTACGGCCTCTTGCCCGACGGCGGCGGCGAACGCTATCACGGCGAAAAAATCGTTTAAAAAACTCAGGCAAAAAGCTCAGGACGGAATGGCAATTCCGCTCTGAGCTTTTATTTTTGCTTTCAATATATTATTATATTATTTTAAATTTACTTGCCGCGCACGCGCGTCAGATAGGAATATAAAGCAGTACACATCAAAATGCAGCCCGTCGTCACCAAAACGTAGCGCGTCGCCATCATTGCGCCCAAAAATCCGCCCAACAGCGGGCCTACCACGCCGCCGAACTGCTGCGCGCTTGTTACCAGGCCGAAAGCCTTGCCGCGGGTATTTTTATCCGTCACCAGCGTCAAATTGGCGTTGATATTAGGTACCGCACCCGCCAAAAACAAACCGTAGACAAATTGAATAACGGCAAACTGCCACACATTGGCGATAAACACCTGAAATAAATTGATGAAGCCTGCGATAAAGGTCACTACAGCAAAGGTACGGATATAGCCGAAGCGCTGTCCCCGCTTGCCCCAAAACGGCGCGGCGATAATGCCCGCCAGTCCCGCCAGCGAAAAAATAACGCCGGACATTTTCACAACCTCGTCGCCCATAGTACCCATCAGCTGGCCCACATACATAGTAATCAAAGGCTGAATCAGCATAATGCAGGATTGTACCGTAAAAAACATCAGCATTACGTACAGCAGCTCTTTATTGCGCAGCGATTCCCGTAAATCGTGCAGCAAAGTTACCGCGCCGCTGCCGCCCTTTTGCAGCACCGTCATATCCTTAACGATGAAAATTACGGCCACAGTCGCCACAAACAGCGCCGCGCTGCCCACCAAAAAGGACATGCGCATACCGAACCAGCTGCTTAAATAGCCGCCCAAAAGCGGCCCCATAATGCTGCCGCTCGCCACCGCCGTCTGCATCAGGCCCATGCCCCAGCCCATCTTATGTTCCGGCAAGGAAGAGGACGCCATAGACATACAGGCCGGCACAAAGCCCGCCACCACGCCGCACAGCGCCCGCACCAGCAGAAGCTGGTACACATTCTGGCACACGCCGGTCAAAAAATAAGTCAGCGCCAAGCCGAAGCCGGCGCGGACAGCCATCTTGCGCTGCCCCACATGGTCGGCCAGCGCTCCCCAATAAGGAGCCATAATGCTGCTGCCCAAAAAGGTAATGGAAAAAGTAATGCCGGCCCAATAATTTACGTCCGCCTGCTCCACGCCCAAATCCCGCAAAAGATAAATCGGCAGGAAGGGCACGCAGCTGGTATAGCTGGCGCAGCATAAAAACACGCCTATCCACAACACGGGCAGATTTCTTTTCCAATATGTATGTTTAGAATTGGATTCAGATAACGCAATCATTTTTTTCGCCCCGCTTGCAATCTTACTTTCTTAGTACTTATTATATCATTTTTACCTCGGCTCTGTCATCGCCTATGGTTATGCTAAAGATAATGTAAATTTTTTATTTCCTTGACTATCTTATATTATGAGTTTATAATTAATGAAAGAGATAGCCGGTTGTGATGAGTCGGCTCTCCCCAAAATGTTTATACTTTGATGGAAGACCGCCCACCGCTAGGCGGTTTTTCTCATTTTATTTACGAAACGAAAGCAAGTCGGCTAATAGAATTTCAAATGTTAATGCTATATCTTGTAGTGCTATTTCAAAAACTGTCATATAGTATACATATTTCCTCGTTGACAGCTTGTCACATAAAGTTTACAATATAACTATAAGCAAGGTCGCTTACGCGGCTTTGCTTTTGCTTTTTATAGCCCTGCGCCAACGCGCAGCCGTATAAACAAGCGCAGAATTTCACAGGGTATTTCAGGGAGGAGAAGTAAAGAAAGGAGCGCCCCGTATGCAAGATCTTATAAAATATACGGACAATATCAATAAGCTGCTGGCACGTTTCGGCGTAAAATTCGGAATTTACAAAAACAACGTCTTTCACGAGCAGCTGTTTCCCTTTGACGCCATTCCCCGCGTCATCACCGCCGCAGAATTTGAGGAAATGGAGCGAGGCCTGGTGCAGCGCGTCACAGCCCTCAATATGTTTCTCTACGACATTTATCACGAGCAAAAAATTATTAAAGATAAAATAATTCCCGAAGAATTTGTTTTTTCCTCCAAAGGCTTTTTGCCCCAATGCGCAGGCGTCACCCCGCCGGGAAAAATTTACTCCCACATTTCCGGTATCGACTTAGTACAGGCGCAGGATAAAAAATGGTATATTCTGGAGGATAACCTGCGCATCCCTTCCGGCGCCAGCTATCCCCTGATTGCCCGCAAGCTGTGCCGCATCGCCAGCCCGCAGACCTATGCCAGCCACAACGTGGTGGACAACCGCAACTACGGAACCATGCTGAGCGGCGTTATGAAAAGCGTCAGCACCGGCGGCATTTCCGTCATCCTGACGCCAGGCCGCTACAACGCCGCCTTTTTCGAGCACGCTTATCTGGCGGAAATGACTCACAGCATTTTAGCAATGCCCTCGGATTTGTATGTGGAAAACGCGCAGGTTTACTACCGCGCTATGGATAAGCCGCAGCGCGTGGGCGCAATTTACCGCCGCATTTCCGACGAATACTTAGACCCGCTGACCTTCCTGCCTGAATCCCTCATCGGCGTGCCTAATCTGATGGCCGCTTACCGTGCAGGCAACGTAGCCATCATAAACGCGCCCGGCAACGGCGTTGCCGATGACAAGGGCATTTACTACTTCGTGCCCGCCATGATTAAATATTATCTGGGCGAGGATTCCATCACCCACAACGCGCCCACTTATCTGATGTATTATCAGAAGGACAGGGATTACGCGCTGGCTAATTTTGACAAGCTGGTCTTTAAGGATGTTTCGGAAGCCGGCGGCTACGGCGTACTTTTCGGCCGCGATTTGGACAGCAAGCGCAAGGCCGACTTTATCGCTCTCATTAAGGCCGAACCCCGCCGCTTCATCGCGCAGGAAATCATCGACTTTATCGACCTGCCCATTATGGACAACGGCCAGGAAGTACTGCGCAAGGCCGACCTGCGCGCCTTCGTGCTCAGCGGCAAGGAGACCAAAGTATGGCCCAGCGGTCTGACCCGTTTCTCGCGCAATCCGGATTCATTCGTTGTAAACTCATCGCAAGGAGGAGGCTTTAAAGACACATGGGTATTATCTCGTTAGAAAAATCAAATCATCTCTATTGGCTGGGACGTTACAGCGAGCGCGCCTTCACCACCATCCGCACCTTTATGGAGGCCTACGATACCATGCTGGACCAGGACCCAGAGGCCTACAAAAAAATCTGCTCCAAGCTGCACATCCCCGATGTGTACGGCAGCAAGGAAAATTTCATCGTCAATTATCTTTTTGACGAAACCGACCCCAACTCCGTTTATAGCAATCTTTCCCGCGCCTGCGACAACGCCAGCGTGATGCGCGACGTTATCAGCAGCACGGCGCTGGGCTATATTCAGCTGGCGCTGGACGTGATGGAAAACGCCAAACGCGAAACCTTCTGCCTGCTTTATTTGCAGCAGGTGCTGGACGATTTGTACGCCTTCTGGGGCTGCGTCGACGATTATGTGGAAAGCAGCGCCTGCCGCAACATTATGAAAACCGGCCGCTATATTGAAAGGCTTGACTTGTATATTCGTTTAGATTATGATAGTAGAGCAATGGAACTGGCCTACACCCGTATGGAATACCGCCTGCACCGCAGCTGCGCCGCCTATGACGAAGAAAATTTCCGAATCGTCAGCGACGCCGTCAAACGCGGCGGCGATTTGTGCGCCGTTCTGCCCCACCTCAATAATATCTTTAAGGATTGATACGCTTTGAGAAAGCTAAAATTCCACTACGAAATGCAGCTGGATTTCAGCGGCGACGTTTACCGCCACAGCTTCGCGCTGCGCTGCCTGCCTAAAGAAACGTGTACGCAGCGCATTGCCAAGCTTTCCTGCTCCATTACCCCGCTGACCTCGATTACTAAAAGCTGGGACGCCTTCGGCAATCCTATCTGCTTTGGCTATATCGCCGAGCCTCACGATTATTTCAGCTTCCGTGTCGCAGGTACGGCCATCACCAACAGCGAAAACATTGATAGCGGCGAGCTGAACCACTTGTTTTATTACCCTACGCCGCAGACCACGCTGACCCACGGTATGGAAAAGTATCTGGAGCTGGCGCAGCAGCAGCGCGACCCAGTACAGAAAACCCTGTGCATGAGCGACGCGCTGTACCATAATTTTATCTACAAGCCCAATACCACCACCACCCAGACCACTGCGCAGCAGGCCTTGGACCAGGGCACGGGCGTCTGCCAGGATTATACGCATATCATGCTGGCCCTGTGCCGCCGCTGCCAAATCCCCGCCCGCTATGTGGCAGGCTTTATGATCGGCGAAGGCGCGACCCACGCCTGGCTGGAAATTTACGCCCGCGGCCATTGGATTGGCGTCGACCCTACCAATAACAGAGTGGTGGACGATATGTATATCAAAATGTCCGAAGGCCGCGACGCTTCGGACTGCATTGTGGACAAGGGCGTTTTCTTCGGCGACGTTAAGCAGAAGCAAAGAGTTTTTGTAAAAGTAACGCAGGAGCCGCTGGAGTAAAATAAAATAAAATAAAAGCCAGACCGCCAAGCTTCGGTTTCAGTCCGACTATTGGCGGTCTTTTTTGTTTGCCGTCCGACGAATCTCTCCTTTCCTCGCACTGCGCCAACGCAAAGAAAATTTTTCTTTCATCTTCCTTTCACAGAAATTTTACAGTATAATAATATCTGTATGCAGCTATTAAGCGTCTTATGATAAATAAAAACAGCGGCTCTCTTACAAGCGCCGCTGAAAGGAGATTTGCAGTGAAGCCTTACAGTCCTCAAGAATTAGAAGCATGCGGTTTTTTATCTAAAATGTTCGGCAGCAAACCGGCGGAAAACGGCTGGAAGGAGCTGAACAATCTGCTGGCCGCAGCCAATGATATTACATCCGTTAGCGAAAACGATGTGCGCGGCGCTCTGAAAAAATGGGGCGTTAAATTCAGCGAAGAAAATTTACAGCAGCGCAGCGGCCTTTACCGCAAGCTGGCCGACTTGGTTTATACCGACGCGCAAAGCGCCGACGATCCTCTTTTTGCGCGAACCGAGCGTTTAGCGCAGCTGTTGGAGCTGCCGCCCCACTTAATCAAGCTGGCGGACAAGGGCGCTAAAACCGCCGCCTATTTTATTCGCTGCCGCAAGCTGCTGTCCGGCGAAGAAAAGCTGGATATCAACGCGATCAACGAGCTGTTCGGCTACGATTACGAGGACGGCCTGTCCATCCGCAAGCAGGTTTTCCAGGCTCATTTCAATCTGCTCTTCGAGGATATTTCCAAGGAAGCCCGCTACAGCCCGGAACAGGAGGCAGCCTTCCGCGCCGACTGCGCCGCTCTCGACATTCCCTACGAATTTAAAAACAATATCGTCAACGCCCTGCATAAGTACCGCGATTTGTGGAACGCCGAACACCAGAAGCTGGGCGATATTAAGGTCGACCTGCCGTTGGAAAAGGGCGAGGCCTGCCGCGCTTATGTCAACTGCGGCCTGTGCCAGAATAAGGTCATCGAAAAAGAGGATAACTATTTCGAGCTGACCCGCAAATTCAGTATTGACGAAACCGTCAACTTCAAAGGCGAAAAGCTGGAGCATCCCAAAATTAAAGAGGAGGCTACCGTGCTGCTGGAGCTGGGCCACTTCTTCCTTACCAGCAAGCGCATCATCTATATCAGCCAGAAGAACGCCTTCGACGTAAAATTGCAGGACATTACCAAAGCCGAATTTGATAATATCAACATGGTTACGTTCTTCACCAAAGAAGGCAAGGAGCTGCTTTTTAAATTCCCCGACGAAGCCGCAGGCGTTATGTACATCCTGTTCGGCCGCGTGCAAAAAGAACTGTAAAGCTATAGGCCTCCCCAAAAAAACATGGCTGTCGCACTAAAAAGTGCGGCAGCTTTTTTTGCGCAAAAATACCGCCGTTCCGTTTACAGAACGACGGTAAGCTTTTATTTTGGCAGAGCCGTAAGCAAATTTTTGAGCGGCGCTTACATAGCTTCCTTAATAGCCTTAGCCATGCGCTGAATGCCCTCGACGATTCTGTCGTCCGGCATATTGGAATAATTAATGCGCATGCTGCGGTCGGTTTTTTGGTTAGGATAGAAAGCGTCGCCGATAACGCCGGCTACTTTCATTTCGATGCACTTGTCGAATACCTTGCGGGCGCTTACGCCTTCGGGGAAGGTCAGCCACAGGAACAGGCCGCCTTCGGGATGCGTCCATTCGGTGCCTGCGGGTAAATATTTTTCCATGGATTCCAGAATCAAATCGCGGCGATGCTTGTACAAAGCGACGATTTCCTTAACGTGCTTATCCAAATCGTAAGCTTCCATATAAGCGTCGGCCACGCCCTGGTCGAAGTTGGAGGTGTGCAGATCGGCGCTTTGTTTAATTTTTACGAACTCGGTCAGCAGGCTGTGCTCGGCGGCAACCCAGCCAAGACGCAGGCCGGGGCAGAAAATTTTGGAGAAGGTGCCCAGGAACATAACCAAGCCCTTGGTATCCATGGATTTCAAAGATGGCAGAATTTCTCCCTCATAGCGCAGCTCGCCGTAGGGGTTATCCTCTACTACCGGCAGGTTGTGCTTATTAACGACTTCCATAAATTTCTGGCGACGTTCCAAGGACCAGGTGCGGCCAGTGGGGTTTTGGAAGTCGGGGATTACGTAAATAAATTTGCATTTGGGAGTTGTGGACAGAATTTTATCCAGCTCTTCGGGAATCAGGCCGCCGTTATCGGTGGGAACCTCGACAAATTTAGGCTGGTAAGCGTTGAAGGCGTTGAGCGCACCCAGATAGGACGGGCTTTCGCACAGCACGACGTCGTCGGGGTCAAGGAACAGCTTGCCTACAAAATCCAGGCATTGCTGGGAGCCGGTGGTAATCAAAATATCGTCCGGGTCTACTTGCGTATTATATTTATCGGCCATACGCTTAGCGATTTTAGCGCGCAGGGACGGACGGCCTTCGGTAGTAGCGTATTGCAACAGCTGACGGCCCTCCTTCAATACTAAATCGTGGGAAACCTTAGCGATTTCTTCCACGGGGAAAAGTTCAGGAGCGGGCAAGCCGCCTGCGAAAGAAATAATATCAGGTTTAGCTGTTAATTTCAGCAGCTCGCGGATTTCAGAAGCCTGCATCCGCTCCATACGTTTAGCGAAATTCATGTTCAACACCCTCACTTCATTGGTAATTTTATTTCTTGACGTTATATTTTTAACGTACTAAATATTTTAGCACTGCGCAAAACAATGCACAAGCAAAAATTACGGAACCATAAAATCTGCTTGTGCATTAAAATTTCTTGTAACAATATTTACGCTTTAAGCAGCGCCTTTTCTTCCAGATAAATAGCCAAAAGCTGCGCTACTTTGTTGACCAGCTTGAGACAGTTTTTCAAATGGTCGCGCGTGTTGAATTCGTAGGGCATCAAATCGCCGCAGGCCGTGCTGCCGAAGGCTTCTTTAAAGCGCTGCTGAAATTCCAGCGTCAAGGGATAAATTTCGCCCAAGGATTTGTCGCTGGGGTGATTGCGCCCAGCCAGCGTGCTGATAACCATGGTGCAGCCCGCCAGCGCGCCGCACAAATCGCGTGCGTGTCCGATGCCGCCGCCGAAGCCGCTGCACAGACGAAAAGCGTTGTCGTCGATATTTACGCCCGCTTCCTTGCGGAAGGTTTCCACAATCGCCTCGCAGCAATTGAAGCCGCTCTTAAAATTATTGCCTGCCGCCATGCCCATTCTTTCGCTAAATTCGCTCATAACTCTCCTCCTCTTTGTGATTTATATTTTATAATCCGCCCAAGACGCTATGCAGTTTGTCCTGCATAACAAATTTTATTTTTGCCGCTGCGCGTCGCTTTCGGTTGCGTAGGGCCAGCCGCTCATGCCGCCTTCCAGACTCTGAACATTTTCATAGCCCTTCGCCCGCAGCATAACCTCCGCTTCGTAGCCGCGCAAATCGATTTGGCAAGCGGTAATGATGCGCGTATCCTTGGGGCACAGCTCGCCGCAGTCCCGCACCTGGTCCAGCGGCACGTTAACGCGGTTGGGAATCCCCGCGATGCGGTTGGCCGCCACCTCGCCGGGAGTGCGCACATCCACGAAAAGATAGTCGCCCTTAGCGCGCTCCGCTTCAAAATCTTTCGGATTGACGCCGCGCAGCTGCCCCGTCATTTTGTTGTGCAAAACATTGGCCGCCGTCGCTAAATTATCGATGGGCCCGTTAAAGGGCGGCGCGTAAGCGATATCAAAATTAGCTAGGTCTTCCAAAGTCGCGCCCATGGACAGCGCCGCAACCATAGTATCGATGCGCTTGTCCGCATTAGCTCCCACGGCCTGCAAGCCCAGCAAGCGCTCCGTTCCTTCTTCCGCCAGCAGCTTAAGTATTAAGCGCCCTGCTCCCGGCATATAGCCCAGGCGGTCGAATCCCGGAACCACGACGCTCTTAAATTTTATGCCGGCGGCCGCAGCGCTGCGCTCGTTCAGGCCCGTGCTGCCCGCATTGCAGGAAAAGACGCGGCACACGCCCGTCCCCAAAACGCCGGGATATTTAATGCCGTCGCCGCAGATGTTGTCTGCAATCACGCGGCCGTGCTTATTGGCCGTGGAGCCCATGGGCGCAAAAATTTTCGCGCCGCTGACGCGGTTGGTATTTTCCGCACAGTCGCCGCCTGCATAAATGCAGGGGTCGCTGGTCTGCAAATATTCGTTGACCGCAATGCAGCCCGTCGCGCCGATTTCCAAACCAGCCGCCCGCGCCAGTTCCACGTTGGGACGCACGCCGACGGCCACGATAACCAGCTGCGCGGGAATTTCCCGCTTATCCGTCCGCACGCCGGTCACAACGCCGCCCTCCGCCGTAAAGCCCACGGTTTTTTCGACCAAATATAAATTCAAGCCTGCCTTCTGCAGCGGCTTCAGCAGCAAATCCGCCATTTCCTTATCCAAAAGCTGGGGCAGCACCCTGTCCTGCATTTCCACAACGCTGGTGCGCAGCCCGCGGTGCACAAAGGCCTCCGCCAGCTCCATACCGATAAAGCCCGCGCCGATAATTACCGCATCCGTCACGCCGCGCTCTTGAATTTCGCGGTCCACTGCCTTAACGTCCCAGGGGAACCAAAAGCTGTGAATGCCAGCCGCGTCCGCATTTGGCAGCGGCAATTTTACCGGCGTCGCGCCCGTGCCCAGAACCAGCACGTCGTAAGCCAGCGTTTTGCTCTCGCCGTTTTCCACATAGGTCACGCATTTCTGCGCGCGGTCGATGGCCGTCACATTGCAGCCCGTGCGCGCGTCCACGCCCTTCACTTTGCGGAAATATTCTGCGTCGCGCTTCGCGCCCTGGGGCGTATGGTCGAAGCTGTCAAAGCTTTTCACTTCGCCGCCGATAAAATACGGAAAGCCGCAGGCGCCGTAGCTCAGCTCCGGTCCCCGCTCCAGCACGATAATTTCCGCATCCTTATCGCGGCGGCGCAAACGGGACGCCGTTTTCATACCCGTCGCCACACCGCCGATAATTACCACACGCTTTGCCATAAAAATCACGCTCCTCGTCTTAAACCGCCTTAACCGGCTTCACTTTTATTTATATAATTCGACGCAGAAGCGTTTTTACCTTTTGCTAAAGCCTCTTAAAGATAAAACTTGCTGTGAACAGGTAAAGCCGCGCAAGCAAAATTCTCCCGGCGTCCGCCGCTGCAAAGCCCAAAAGCAAAACGAATTTAACGCGAGCAACTCACGCTGATATTTTTAATTCGCTTGACAAGCTGCAATTCAATATTTTATGATAAAGTAAAATTATCATGTGAAAGAAGCGAGCTTTATGATTTTTGCAGCAATGATTCTTCTCGGCGCACTTTTAGGTTTTGCAGGCGCTGGCGGCGCAGGACTGACGATTACGCTTTTAACCGTCGGCTTCGGCATCCCCATCCACACCGCGCTGGGCGTGTCGCTATCCGCCATGTGCTTCACTATGCTGTCCGGCGCCATCAGTCACTTCCGCGAAGGCGATGTCATTATCAAAATAGGCATTACCACCGGCATTGCAGGTATGCTGGGCGCGACTTGCGGCGCGCAAGTCAGCGACGTTCTGCCTGCAAATATTTTGGCTTGCGCTACGGCGAGTATGCTGCTTTTATCTTCCGGTCTGGTTTACATTATTCTGTTCCGCAAAGAAATGCTGGACAGCTTCATTCAGCGCCACGCTTCCACGGCGCAGGGCGCGCGCTTTTATTATTACAGCCTGTCCATCGGTTTGATAACGGGCTTTTTATCGGGAGCGTTCGGCATCGGCGCGACGGCCTTTATCCAAATCAGCCTGATGCTGTTTTTCGGACTGTCGCTGTACCACGCCATCGGCACTACCATGCTCATCATTCTGCCCATTTCCGTCGCTGGCGGCCTGAGCTATTTATTCAACGGCCATCTAGATTTATTTATCTTTCTGCAGACGCTGGGAGGGCTCGCCCTCGGCGCTTACGGCGGCGCTAAGCTTACGCGCATGGCCTCGCCAAATACGCTGCGCTATATCGTCATCTGTATGCCGACCATCGGCGGACTGCTCTTATTATTTAAGCACTAAGAAAACCTCCGCTTAAAAAATTTAAAAAAACAGATAAATCCGTATAAAAAAGGGCGGCCGCATTAACGAAAATAAATCGTTCACTGCGGTCGCCCCATGTTTTTATTTTAGACAAACCAATTTTACTTTTATTCTTCTTCCTCAGGTTCTTCCTGCTGCGGCTCTTCAAGCTGCCCGTTCAGCACGTTACGCATCTCGTTGCTGATGTTTTCGCGGTTATCGGCCATGCCCTGCAAAGCGCTCTGTAAATTTTCGCCCAAATAAGCCAGCATATCGTCTGCATATTGCAGGGAATCGTGCTTCACCCGCAGCGCGTAATCGTCGGCGGCAGCCTTGGTCTCCTCCTGATAGCGCAGCGCGTTGTTTTTGATTTCTTCAGCCACAGCGTTAGCCTGCTTAACGATTTCCTCCTGCTGAATCTTGGCGTCGGCTTCAGCCTGAGCGGCGGCTACGATACGCGCAGCCTCGTCCTTAGCCTGCTGCACGATACGGTCGGCGTCGGCGTAAGCCCTGTTGACAATACTTTTCTGCTCCTCTAGCACCTGGGTAGCGCTTTTTATCTCGCGAGGAATCGCCTCTTTTAAATCCTCGATTAGATTAGCCAAATCGCTTTCATCCAGCAGAATTTTCTCCGTAAAAGGCACGCTCTTAGCTTCTGCAATCATATTATACAGTTCTTCAAAGAGTCTGTCCAAAGCTACGTTAGTATTATTGCGTTCAATCATTTCCGTCATCTCCGCACATCATTCAAACTTTTCACAAACATGCTTGCGCACGCGTTCTTCAATACATTCGGGCACCAAATCTTTCAGCTGCCCGCCAAAGGTTGCCAGCTCGCGCACACCGGAGGAGCTGACGAAGGAATATTTAGCGTTAGTCATAATAAACACCGTTTCCAAACGGCAGTCTATTTTTTTCAGCAGCAGCGCCCGCTGAAATTCATATTCAAAATCAGTAAAAGCCCGCAGGCCCCTGACGATGAAATGAGCCTCCTCCTTGCGGCAAAACTCGTTCAGCAAGCCGGAAAAGCAGGTCACGCGCACATTAGGAATATGCTTGGTCGCCTCCTCCAGCATTTCCACTCGCTCCTGCATGGAAAACATGGCCTTATCCTTACCGGGATTATGAAAGACGCTGATAATCAGCTCGTCAAACATAGCGCTCGCTCTTTCAAAAATATCTATATGCCCTTTAGTTACAGGGTCAAAACTACCTGGACAAACTGCTCTGCGCATAAGCCAGACCTCCTACATTATCTCTGGCTCTTGCCCAAGGCCAAAAGCCACCTAATTTGTCTCTTATCTATTCGACACAAATCGCTAATATCCTTTTTTATTTTAACAAACTATCAAGCTATTCGGCAAATATCTTCTGAAAAACCGTCAGCCCTGCCATAAAATAAAATCCACTTCCGTTTCGCCGTAACGGCTGCTGCGTACCAGCTCGCACCCGGGCGGCAGCGGCGGCAGCGGGTCGTGAGCGGAACGCTCCACAATCAAATAACCGCCCGCAGCCAAAAAAGGACTGCGCTCCAGCGCCGCGAAAATCTGCTGCACCCAGCCCTTATTATATGGAGGGTCGCAAAAGGCAAAATCAAAACGCTGCCCCTGCGCCGCCAGCCGTTCCGCAACCTGCGGCGCGCTGCCCTTGATAACCGTGCAGTCCGCCTCGGCGCGGCATTTGGCAATATTGCTTTTTACCAGGCGCAGCGATTCCTTGCTTTCGTCGATAAAGGTGATGGCCGCTGCGCCGCGGCTCCAGCTTTCCAGACCTAAATTGCCCGTCCCGGCGAATAAATCCAGCACCTGCGCGCCGATGATTTTGCTGCCGATAATATTAAAAAGCGATTCCTTAACGCGGTCCGCCGTGGGCCGCACGTCGTAAGTTTTGGGCACGGTCAGCGACAGCCCCCGCGCCCGACCGGTAATAATCCGCATACTTCCTCCCGTAAATAAATCTATAATTTTACATAACCAATCTTTTCTATAATTTCCTGACCCTGCTCGCCTTGCAGCCACTCTAAAAAGCGCGGCATGATGTTTGCACACAGCGATTAACAAGCAGCAGGCACTGCCAGAGCCGTGGTAAACATGGTATAATTAACATAATAATTCGTGAAAGGAGCGCCGCCATGAAAAAGCTGAAAAATATTTTCCTATTCTTATCGCTTTGCGCGCTCGCTTTTTATTTTGCTTTTTTCAGCCTGCCCTCCGCCCCGCCTCTAGCTGTGCCAAAAACGCAGCCGACCGACCGCGTGTTGCTGCTGCCCTTAGACAGCCGCCCCGTGTGCGGTCCCATGGTGCAAAAGCTGGGCCGCTTAGCCGCTATAGATGTAATTGTACCGCCAAAAGCCCTGATTGACAACTACCAACAGCCTGAGGCTAAAGAAAAACTTTTAGCCTGGCTGGAGGCTAACGCTCCCGCCTACCCCTACAGCATTGTTTCCGCCGACCTTTTGCTTCACGGCGGCCTGCTGCAAGCGCGGCAGCGCACCGCCGACGCACAGGAACAAGCGCAGCTGGCCGACGCACTGCAAGAGCTCCGGCGCCGCGGCCAAAGCCCGCAGACAATTTTCAGCGTTATTCCCCGCCTGCTGGTCAGCGACGAGCTGCTGCCCGACCGCTGGTACCAATACCATCTCATGCGTTATTCCCAGCTGCTGGACATGACGGAAATCAATAACGACCCTTACTTTACGCGCCAGCTTTTAGATTATCAAAAGCAGATACCGTCCCCCATTTTAGAAAAATATCTGAAGCTTTACGAGCAAAGCCAAAGCTTCAACAGCCTGCTGCTGGCTAAGCTCTGCGGCGATATATCGCCAAACGGCCTGCCCGCCGTCGTCATCGGCCAGGACGACGCTTCGCCCCTGGGCCTGCCCCACCGCAGCGCGCTGCGTTTGGAAAATCTTATCGAGCGGCGCGGCTGGCAAAATCAGGCCACGCTCACCTGCGGCGCGGACGAAATCGCCGCCCTGCTTGTAGCGCGCCGCTATTTGCAAAGCAGCGGCTGGCAGCCCAAAATCTATTTGCAGTACGCCGATCCGTCCGCGGAATTTAAATATATGCCCTATATGGCCGTCAGCGTCAACGCCGCTCTGCGCAATCAGGCGCAGCTGCTCGGCGCTCAACTAATCGATAATTTACAGGACGCCGACATAGCTTGCTATATTAACTGCGGCGACGAGGACAGCCGCCCCAGCGCGGCTCAGGTAGAAAATTTGCAAAACCTGCTGCACAGCGGCAAGCCCGTGGCCTTAATCGACGCCAGCGCTAATTTTGCCGCGGAAGAATTGCTGCTGCCCCGGCTTTTAGCTAACGATGTGCCGCTCAACCGTTTAGCGGCTTACGCCGGGTGGAACACCTTCAGCAATTCCTCCGGCACGGCGCTGGCCCAGGCCGTAATTGTCAGCGGCCGCTTGCGCCGGCTGCGCAGCGCCAATGCCGACGAACAGCAACTGCTCGCCCTTTATGCCGAAAACCTGCGCTTCACCGCTGAACGCATTCTGGAAGATTATTTTTACCAAAAGCTACTGCACCCCCAGCTGCGCCCCTATCTGGAAAGCTTCGGCGTTACGCCTACGGCCCTGACTGCGGAAAATAAGCCGCAGGTGGAAGCGCGTATTCAAGCGCGGCTCAGCCTGGACGCCTGGCTGCTGCTGCATCGTAATTTAGGACGCACGCCATTTTTTCAAGCGGAAAACGCCGCCTATTATCTGCGCGATTTGACCGTAGGTGCGCGCTTACCCTGGAACCGCATTTTTGAAGTTGATTTAAACGTCGATATGCGGATAGGCAGGAAGCCTATCGCTGATTAAACCCATATAAAACGGCGCATACCCTGAACCCAAGGATATGCGCCGTAAAATTTTATTCTGTTTTGCAAACACGCCGCTTACAGCAGGCCCACTTCCTTAACCTCGTCGATGCCGTGCTTTTTAGCGTAGCCGGTCAGCATCAAGGTCAGCGCGCCGTCGCCGGTTACGTTGCAGGCAGTGCCGAAGCTGTCCTGCAAAGCGAAAATAGTCAGCATCAATGCCGTGCCGGTAGCGTCAAAGCCCAGCACGCTGATGATTAAGCCCAAAGAAGCCATTACCGTACCGCCGGGTACGCCGGGCGCGCCGATAGCGAAAACGCCCAGCAGCAGGCAGAACAGCACCATCGTGCCCACGGTAGGCAGCGTGCCGTACAGCACCTGGGATACGACCATAACGAAGAACACTTCGGTCAGCACGCTGCCGCACAAATGGATGTTAGCAAACAGGGGAATGCCGAAATTTACCAAATCTTTGCGCAGCACGGTGGATTTCAGCGCGCATTTCAGCGCTACGGCCAGCGTAGCGGCGGAGGACATGGTGCCCACGGCGGTGATATAGGCCGGCCCGTAATGCTTGACCACGTTCATGGGATTAGCCCCAGCGTAAGCGCCTGCCAAAAGGTACAGCAGCGTCAGCCAAATATAGTGCCCCGCCATAACGATAAGCACAACGATGAGAAACACAGGCAGCTGCTTGGTAATCGCGCCCTCGTAAGCCAGAC
Organism: uncultured Phascolarctobacterium sp.; assembly: GCF_905212365.1. Lineage (GTDB taxonomy): Bacteria > Bacillota > Negativicutes > Acidaminococcales > Acidaminococcaceae > Phascolarctobacterium_A. The sequence continues at coordinate 8,532 of NZ_CAJMEH010000001.1, read as the reverse complement.
CGCAGAAGGTGCAGGCGATAAAAACCGGCAGAATAGCGATAACCACGCGGGTAACAATGGCCAAAACGATTTGCTGGAATTCCTCCAGGCATTTGATGATTGTTTCAGATTTAGTCCAGGCCGCAGCCAGACCAATCAGCACGGACAGCACCAAAGCGCTCATGACGCTCATGACCGGCGCAATCTTTAAATCAAAGAGCAGCTTGGGCAGCTCCTTGAGACCGTCTACAGTCGGCGTAATATTCAAAAAGGGTATCAGCGTATAGCCTGCCGCCGTAGAAAAGAAAGCCGCGCCAATGGAAGAAACGTAGGCGATGGTGATGGCGACACGCAGCATAACGCTGGCGTGCTGCCCCAGCCGCGTGATGGACGGGGCGATAAAGCCGATGATAATCAGCGGCACGCAGAAATTTATCAGCTGGCCCAAAAGGCTTTTGACCGTCAGAATCACCTGCATAACGCCTTCGCCCACGCTCAGGCCCACGCCCATGCCTAAAATTACGCCCAGCAGCAGGCGCATAGGCAGACTTCCTAAAATACTCATAAAAACACTCCCACTTCCTTAAAATAATATTAGCTGTAATTATAATAGCGTACACTAAATAAAATAGCAAGCAAAATTGTGAATTTTAGTTAAATTAAGGCAAAAAATTAAGCTTCTCCCCAGCAGGAGAAGCTTTGATACGCCGCAGGTATGCTCTTGTCAGCCGCGTGCAGCGTTCTTACGCTTCGGGCTCGTACACGGCCAGCGCCTCCAAAGCCAGAGCATAACCGGCAAAGCCCAGGCCGCAAATCTGCCCGATGCAGCCTGCTACCGTTACGGAATGATGGCGGAATTCCTCGCGCTGGTGAATATTGCTGATATGCACCTCGATGGCCGGAAGATTAACGGCCTTCAGCGCGTCCAGAATCGCCACGCTGTAGTGAGTGAAGGCGGCGGGGTTGATGACAATGCCGTCGAAAGCGCCGTAAGCTTTTTGAATGGCGGTAACGATGTCGCCCTCATAATTGCTTTGCAAAAGTTCTACTTCCACGCCTAATTTAGCCGCCGCCGAGCGGATGTAGGCGCACAGGCTGTCGTAGTCGCGGCGGCCGTAAATAGCCTTTTCCCTGGTGCCCAGCATATTGATATTGGGCCCGTTTAATACTAAAATTCTTCGCATATTATCCCTCGCTTATTCTGCGATTTCTTTAGCATACTGCGCTAAAAGCGCCAGCGTTTTGCCGAAGTCGCCGTTATTTTCAATAATTTTATCCGCGTGACGGCGGTAAAGAGCGATGCGCTCGTCGTACAGCGTGTACAGGCGCTGCTTATCGTCGGCCAGCAGAGGCCGCGCGTCGCCTTCGATGCAGCCGATAATTTTATCCGGCTGCCGGTCTAAAAACAGCACTACGCCCTGCCGCTTGAGCAGCTCCATATTCTGCGGCCGCTTGACCGCGCCGCCGCCCGTGGCGATAACGACGCCCTGCAGCTGTGCCAGATAGGCCAGCGTGCGGGTTTCCGCCTCGCGAAAGGCGTCCTCGCTTTCTGCAAAAAAGCTTTTGATGGTGCGCTGCTCCCGCTGTTCCAACACTTCGTCAGCGTCGAAAAATTCGCGGTCCAAGCGCTTGGCCAGCCGCTTGCCCAAAGTGCTTTTGCCGCAGCCGGGCATCCCGATTAAAATAATATTTTTCATAGCTGTTGCTCCAGCTCCCGCATGATGCGCACGATTAAACCGCTGTCATAACTTTCGTCCTGCCAGATTTCTTGCGCCGCCACTGCCTGCGCCACCAGCATGAATAAGCCGTTGACCGCCTTATGCCCCGCCGCCTGTGCCTGCTGCAAAAACAAGGTTTGCGCCGGATTGTAGATTAAATCCACGCTGGCGCCGAAAGCCGCGCTGATTTCCGCATCTACGGGCGACGCCGCAATTTTGGGGTACATACCCACCGGCGTACAGTTGACCAGCAAATCGCCCTGCAAAGCGCGCAGCTCTTCGTAATTCACAAACTGCGCCATGGGCGCGATTTCCAAAAAATGTCCGTCGGCCTTGCTGACGTCGCGGGTAACTAAATACAGCATGCTCACGCCCTGGTCTGCCAAATATTTGACTACTGCCCGCGCCGCTCCGCCCGTGCCCAGCACTGCGGCAGTACGGCCTGCCAGCTCAATTTCATTATAAGCCAGCATGCGCCCGAAGCCGAAATAATCCGTGTTATAGCCCAACGCAACGCCATCGGTAAATTTGATGGTATTGACTGCGCCGATGGCCGCAGCCTCCGGCGCAATTTTATCCAGCAGCGGCATAACGTGCAGCTTATGAGGAATGGTCACATTGCAGCCCGCATAAGCGCGGCACAGCTCCTGCAGCCGCTGCGGCAAATCCTCCAGCTCCGTTTCCAGCAAATTATACTGGCCGCTGCGCCCCGTATAAGCGAAAAACAGCTGGTGAATCTGCGGCGACAGGCTGTGCCCCAGCTTGCCGCCTAAAAGTCCGTATAGCTTTTCCATTTTTATTTCTTCTTTTCGTAAGCGCGGTAATTGCCCAAAATCTTTAAGTAAGTACTCTTGGCCTTGACCTCTTCCATCACGTCCGCCACCAACGGGTCGGACAAATTGCCCGTTACGTCGATATAGAAAAAGTATTCCCAGGATTTGCTGCCCATGGGCCGCGATTCTAGGTTCATCAGGTTTAGACCAGTATGGTAAAAGCTGGCCAGCATTTTGTACAAAGAGCCGGTTTCATGCTTCACGGCTACAATCAGCGTAATTTTATTGGCGTGAGGAATGATTTCCGGCTTGCGGGCGATAATCACGAAGCGGGTGTAATTATTGCTGTTGCTGTTGATGGCCGGGGCGATAATCTGCAAATTATACATATCGGCCGCCGCCTTGCCCGCTACTGCGCCCAGGGTAATATCCTGCTTTTCCGCCACCTCTTCGGCGCTTTTGCTGGTGCTGAAATAGGGCACCTGCTCCATGTCGGGGTAATCGCGGAAGAAATCCTTGCACTGTTTAAAGCCTTGGGGATGGGAATAAACCGTCTTGATGCTTTGCAGCGTCGCGCCGGCGCAGCCCAAAAGATTTTGCTCGATTTTCACGCACTGCTCGCCCACGATGCTGCAATCGTAATGGCGCAGCAGGTCATAAACCTCGGTGATGCCGCCGGTGGAACTGTTTTCGATGGGCAGCACGGCGTAATCCATGGAGCCGTCGGAAATGCTGCTGATGACCTCTTCAAAGGTATTGTAATGATGGCGATTGTATTTGCGTCCGCGGAAATATTCGTCCAGCGCCTGATGGGTGAAGGAGCCGGCGGGGCCGAAGCAGGCCACCTCGAAGGTGCGGTCGCTGGCTTCGCTCATGGCCGTTTCTTCCAAAACGCAGGCCTGGTCGATGATGCCGCGCATAATATTTTTCACGGCGATAGAATAATCCTTGTTTTCCAAAAGACCGGCAACCTTAGCGATAACCTTGGCTTCGCGATTTTTATCCTTTACGGGCATACCCTTGGATTTTTTATAAGCCGCCACCTGCATTACTAATTGCAGGCGCTGCTCCAGCACCTCGGCCAGCTGCTGGTCGGCCTTGTCTATTTCCTTGCGGATGAGTTCTAAATCAAGCTCCTGCATTTTATTTCTCCCATTTCTTTGCTTCCAATATTAAGTCCCACAGGTTCCAGGCCACAACCGCTTCGATAACCGGTACGGCGCGCTGCACAATGCAGGGGTCGTGACGCCCAACGATGGTCAGCGTCGTATCGCTTTTTTCTTTCAGGCTCACCGTGCGCTGCTGGCGCGAAATGGACGGCGTGGGCTTGAGCGCGGCCCGCAGCACCAAAGGCATGCCATTGGTAATGCCGCCGGTCACGCCGCCGTTATGATTGGTCAGCGCGCGCACCTGGCCGCCGTCGTAATGCAGCTCGTCGTTGGCCTCAGCTCCCGTCAAACCTGCGAAGCCGAAGCCATCGCCAAACTCCACGCCCTTCACCGCAGGCACGGAAAACAAGCCGTGGCTTAAACGGCTTTCCACCGAATCGAAATAAGGCGCGCCTACGCCCGCAGGCAGATGCAGCGACATGGCCTCCACTACGCCGCCAACGCTGTTTAAATCTCCCTTGGCCTGCAAAATACGCCGCTGCATTTTTTCTCCGGCAGCGTCGTCCAGCACGGGGAAGGCTTTAGCCTGCAAGGCCAGCAGCTCCGCGTCCGTCATGCCCATAGGGTCGAAGGCCGCATCCTCGATATCGCTGATGCGCAGGATATGCGCGCCCACAAGTACGCCGTACTGGGCCAAGGCCTGCTTAGCCACCGCGCCGGCAAAAACCAATGGCGCAGTCAAGCGTCCGCTGAAATGGCCGCCGCCGCGATAATCGTTAAAGCCCTGATAGCGCACGTGCCCTGCGTAATCCGCGTGGCCGGGGCGCATTTTATCCTGCAAAATGCTGTAATCCTTAGAATGCTGGTCGCTGTTGGCAATGCGAGCGCACAAGGGCGTGCCCGTAGTAAAGCCGTTGAAAAAACCGCTCTGGATTTCCACTGCGTCGCTTTCCTTGCGCGCCGTGGTCAGCGCGCTTTGACCGGGAGCACGGCGAGCCATTTCCTTAGCTATCGCTTCTTCATCCAGCGCCAGTCCCGGCGGCAGGCCGTCCAGCACCACGCCGATGGAGCGGCCGTGGGATTCGCCGTAAATGCTCATTTTGATATTCATGCCAAAAACGCCGCTCATGCCAGCACCTCAATCTTTCCGCCCAAAGCGCAGTAATCGGTCCAGAAAGTCGGATAGGATTTGCTGACGCTGCCCGCGCCGTGCAGCACGATGGGCAGGCGACAGCGTTGGGCCGCAATGGCCAGGCTCATAGCGATGCGGTGGTCGTTCCAGGCGTCCACATCCACGCCGCCAATCAGGCCGCTGGGCTGCCCGTAAACGGTCAAGCCCTCGTCCTCCTCCACAATCTGCGCGCCCATTTTACTAAGCTCGCTGGTCATAGCCGCCAAGCGGTCGCATTCCTTAATACGCAGCCGCGCCGCGTTGATAATTTTAGTAATGCCCTCGCTGACCGCAGCCGCAGCCGTCAGTACGGGAATAATATCGGGACAGTTGGCCGCGTCGATAACCGTAGCCTGAGTTACGCCGCCACTCACGGTAACGGCGTTTTCGCCGCAAGCAATGTTTGCTCCCATGCGCTCCATAATTCCCACCACGGCCTTATCGCCCTGCAGCGAAGCGAAATCCACGCCGCTGCATACCACCTCGCTGCCCAGGCTGCCGCCTGCCAGCCAAAAGGCCGCCTGGGACCAGTCGCCCTCCACTCGGCTGTTCTGCGCCCGGTAGCGCTGCTTGCCCGACATCAGATAGCGGCGGTGCGCGCCGTTTTCGTTGTTTACGCTGACACCGTACTTAGCAAGGCATTGCAGCGTCATATCCACATACGCCGCCGATTCCAGCGGCGAAGTAATTTCAATCACCGAATCGCCGTCCAATAAGGGCAGCGCAAACAGCAGCCCGCTGACAAACTGGCTGCTGACATTGCCCGGCAGCTTAAAAATCCCCGGACGCAGACGGCCGTTGACCGTCAAAGGCAAATTGCCGCCGTCCGTAAAATATTGAATAAGCTGCTCGTCAAAAATATCGTAATAAGCCTGCAAAGGGCGGGATACCAGCTTGCCGTGGCCCATAAAGGTCAGCGGACAGTTCAGCGTCGCGCCCAAAGGAATGAAAAACCGCAGGGTGGAGCCGCTTTCGCCGCAGTCCACAGAATCTGCCGCCGCTGCGGGGCGTCCCGTGCCGGTAATCTGCAAGGCCTTGCGCCCCGGCAGCATGCTGGGAATTTCGTCCACGGCCACGTCCAGCGCCTTCAAGCAGCGCATGGTAGCCTCGATATCCTTGGACATACTGATATTGTCCACGATACTCGTGCCTGCCGCCAGACCGGCGCAGATTATTTCCCGGTGCCCCATGCTTTTGGAGGAGGGAGCCTGCACCGTGCCCTGCAATTTTGCAGGATATATTTTTACTGTAGCGTCTTGCGTTAATTTGTTCAAATCCATGTGCTTTACCTTTATCCTAAATATTCCGGCACTTGCTGCCATTCCAGCTTACGCAGCGTGCCCTCGCCGATAGCCTTGAGTACGATAAGCGTAATGCTGCTGCCGTTTTTCTTTTTATCACGCGCCATGGCGTCCAGCAGCAGGCTTTTATCCACGCCCGCAGTCAGCGGCAAGCCGTATTGCAGCAGTACGCTCTTAATGCGCTCCGCCGTTCCCGGCGCTGTCAGGCCCATGGCTTCCGTGCGCTGGGTCAGCTGGTACATGCCGATAGCCACGCCCTCGCCGTGCGTAAATTGACTGTAGCCAAAGTGCTGCTCAATAGCGTGGCCCAAGGTGTGGCCGAAGTTCAGCAGCATCCGCAGGCCCGTATCAAATTCGTCCTGCTCCACAATGCGCGCTTTGATAGCGCAGCAGCTGGCCACTACGCTGCCGATATCGCGCAAAAGCTCCGCGTCATCGGCAAAGCCCGCCAATTTTTCAAACAGCGCCGCGTCCTTAATACAGCCATACTTAATGGCTTCCGCCAAACCGTCGTGCAAGAAGCGCACCGGCAGCGTCGCCAGCAAATCCGTATCGATAAACACAGCCTTAGGCTGATAAAATGCGCCAGCTAAATTCTTGCCCGCCTGCAAATCCACGGCTACCTTACCGCCCACGCTGCTGTCAATCTGCGCCAGCAAAGAGGTGGGAACCTGCACAAAGGCCACGCCGCGCATATAACTGGCAGCCGCAAAGCCGCCCAAATCGCCGACCACGCCGCCGCCCAGCGTTACTACCACGTCGCTGCGGGTCAGGCCGCCTTCAGCCAGCTCTTCCAAAACCCGGCTCAGCACCGTAATATTTTTGCTCTGCTCGCCTGCGGGAAAAACAATCTGCAGCACAGCAAGCCCTGCCTGCCGCAAGCTTTCGGCTAGCGCTGCGGCATACAGCGGCGCTACGTTGCTGTCGCTGATAATCGCTGCCTTGCGGGCCTTGGGCAGCAGCGCCGCCACCTTAGCGCCCACGCTGGGCAGCAGCCCCGCCGCGATTTCGATATCGTAAGCGTGAGGGCCTAAGTCCACATGAATTTTCTGCATCAATAAAGCTCCTTTCGGCGAGCAGCCGCAGTCCGCATTAAAGCTTTCAGCGTTTCGCCGTCGCCTGCGCGCAAGGCGTTGCGCCACAGCTCCAGCTGCTCCATATATTTATCGATTTCGTCGGCTACCTTTTCCTTATTCGCCAGGAAAAGGCTGCACCACAGCTCCGGGTTGATGTCCGCAACGCGGGTGCCGTCGCGGAAGCTTCCGGCTACGAAGTACCTGGTTTTTTCGTTATAAGACGAGCTGTCCATTAAAGCCACCGCCGTCACATGGGGCAAATTGCTGGTGAAGGCAATCGTGCGGTCGTGCTCCTCCGGCGTTACGCGCACCGTGCGCGCGCAGCCCAGCGCCAAAGCGAACTGCTCCAGCCAGGCCACGGCCTGCGGCGTATTGCCTGCTTCCGGCACGACGATATAATTAGCGTTATGGAAAATAGCCGCGTCCGCCATAGCCAAGCCGCTGCTCTGCCGTCCGGCCATCGGGTGTCCGCTGATAAATTCCATGCCGGGCAGCAACGCCTCCTGCACCCGGCGAATCATATCGCCCTTGATGCCGGCCACGTCGGTTATCAGCACATGAGGCGACAAAAACTGCACGTTGCTTTTAATGAAGCCTGCGATAGCCTCGGGATAAATAGCGCAAATCAGCACGTCGGCCTGTGCCAGCTCAGGGCCTGCCTCCGTCAGCGCCTCGTCGATAATTCCCAGCTCAACTGCCTGCCGCAGCACTACAGGATTACGCTCCACGCCGATGATGCGCTTGGCCTGCAATTGGCGCAGCGCCTTAGCGTAAGATCCGCCAATCAACCCCAGGCCTACGACGGCAAAGGTCAGCTCCTGCCATTGGGTACTTCTAAAACCAGCTTCCAACAAAATCACTCCTAAAAAATTCCAAACTACTATACTGCGAAAAATTTTACTCCATTGCCCACTCCCTCCGCCTCACATTCGTTCGGCACCTCCCTCAACGAGGGAGGACAAGAAAATAAGCTTAATCTAATTTTGTGCCCCCTCCTTGAGGGGGCTGGCATTTTGCTTGCAAAATGTCTGGGGGAGTTTTATTTTTACATTTCCCTGCCGACAATGCGGGCAATTCCCTTTAAATCCTGCATCAAGCGTGCGAAGCGTTCCGGCTTCAAAGATTGTGCGCCGTCGCACAGCGCGCATTCCGGATTGTTATGTACCTCGATGAGCAAGCCGTCGGCTCCTACCGCTACGGCAGCCTTTGCCAAGGGCTCTACCATCCACCACATACCGGCGGCATGGCTGGGATCCACTACTACCGGCAGATGGCTGAGCTTTTTCACAGCGGGAATCGCGCTCAAGTCCAGCGTATTGCGGGTGTAGGTTTCAAAAGTACGGATGCCGCGCTCACACAAAATTACATTTTCATTGCCGCCCGCCCTAATGTATTCGGCGGACAT